>JAUVBO010000048.1 GCA_030591195.1 Pseudomonadota bacterium | reverse complement strand
GACTAGCATTAGCCCGGGGTAGGCAGCGCGTGTGACGCAGGATCTGCCGATTGGGAGGTGCGATGTCGAGCCGAAACGAACCGAGTCCTCCGCGATGTCGTCGCTACACGCCCTACGGCATGCCCGCGGTGAAACTCCGTGGTAGATCGGCCCATCGCCGGTCGCCGGCCTGGATGCTCCCCAGCTGGCTGCTGCTCACTGTCGCGGCCTACTTGGCTGCCGGTCTGTGAGGCCGTCGCTGGGAGTCGCTATTTCCCGCCGGCGAGGATGTACATCATCATCGCCACCCGCTTGACGTCCTTGTTGGCGTCGCGCACCTGGGCCACGTTGATCACCGTCTTGGCCAGCGGGTTGCCGATGCGGGTCAAGCCACGCAGCGCCCGGGCCCGCACGTCCGCCGAGCTGTCACACATTGCCGCGCGGATCAGGTGGTGCAACACCTTGCTGTTGGCTCGCAGCGAGAGTGCCTCCGCCGCATCGCGCCGCACCGACGCGCTCTCGTCCCGGAGCTGGGTCACCAGGTCGGGAACGCCGATCTTGTGAATCACCAGGTACTTGCGCGCGGCGAGCCGCACCCGCTCGCTCTTGTCCTTGGCCGCGGCCTTGCGCAGGCCCTTCTCGCTCGCGTCGGATGACATCAGGCGCAGGCCCCAGGCGGCGGCGAGCCGGACCTTCTCGGACTTGTCGCGGAGCAGCAGGTTGACCAGGCTGCCCACCGCGGACTCGGCACCGGCGATACCCAGGGCGACGGCCGCGTTGGCGCGCCAGTTGGGGTCGGGATCCATCGTCTTGGTGACCAGGCGGTTCTTGTCGCGGAAGAACTTGCGCCAGCCCGCAAGGCGCTCGCGTTGCTTGAAGTAGCGGTCGACGATCGACCGCACGGTGCGGTCTGCGTCCGAGCCGGCCAGGCGCAGGGCCCCGTCGACCTTCTTCGCGGCGAAGTTGGTCAGCCCGTGGGCGGCGGTGCGGCGCACCCGCGGATCCTTGTCCTTGAGCGCCGCGATCAGCGGCTTGAGGCCGGGCGGGTAGGCCGCCTGGCCGAGCGCGCGCGCGGCGCGCACTCGCTCGATCGGCTCGGGAGCCTTGAGCTGCTTGATCAGCCGATCGACCTGCTTGCGCAGCCCCTGGAGCATGCCGCGCACGCGCTTCTTCTGGCTCGCGTCGGGCTCGATCACCGCCGCCACCCGGAGGGCGGTGAGAACCGAGGTGTCGTGCATGTGGGTCAGCGTCTTCGCTGCCGAGGCACGTACCGGCGCGCTCTTGTCGCTCAGCAGGGTGCAGGACATCGGCAGCATCGCGCGCCAGTGGGTGAACTTGGCCAGCTCGCCGAGGGCCCGGATCCGCGTCGAGGGGTTGGCCGAGGCGAGGGCCTTGATCCGGCGCTTGAGCAGTCGCTGGCCCACCGGCGTCGAGGGCTCGAGCAGGTCCTTGGCCTCGGCGCGCACGGTCTTGTTCGGGTCGTCGGCCGACAGACGCTGCACCGCGACCAGGGCGCCGCCGTCGTCGTAGCTCGCCAGGGTCCGGAGGATCTCGAAGCGCACCGCCGGGTCACCGTCGCTGGCGGCCTTGATCAGGTCGCGCAGCGCCCGCTTGCCGGCGATCTTGACCAGGGCCCGGGCGCAGGCGATGCGCACCCGGCTCGAGGGGTCTCGGCGCAGGTGCTTCTTCAGCAGCGCCTCGCGCCCGCCGAAGCGGACCGTCTTGGCCTGCTTCACGGCCCAGAGCCGTCCGTCGCCCGACGGCAGGTTGAGCAGCCTCTTGATCGCGTTGCCGTCGGCCTTGCTCGGTCGCTTGGCCCGCAGCGGCCCGAGCTTGAGCGCCGCCACCGACAGCCGTCGCGGCATCTTCGACAGCCCCGCCTTGGCCGCTTGCCGCACGCCCGGGTCGGGATCGGCCTGGGCGGCCAGGGTCAGCAGACCCTTGGCCTCGGGCGTCTTGATCTGCGACAGGGCCTTGGCCGCCTCGAGCCGCACCTGGGCCTCGGGATCCTCCTTCAGCGCCCGGGCCAGCGGCGGGACCACCCGGTGGTCGGTCACCGAGGCGAGGTCCCTGAGCGCCTTGAGGCGGGCCTTGGCGCTGGGCTGCGCGGTCAGCGCGCTGGTGGCCTGCTCGATTTTCCACTCGAGCGCCGCGAGCTCGGCGAGGCTGAGCTTCTTCTTGCGAGCCTGGGCGCTGCCGACCGGCGAGGCGATGGTCGCCACGACTGCGAGAAGCAAGGCATTTCCAATGGATAAGCGGATGAGCCGGACGCGGGCCATGTCGATCACCTCTTGGGCTGGTGTGAGGACACTATTTAGATAAGCGCGCATTTTCAAGTCACGTTCGGCAGCCGCCCTCCGGTTGATGGACGCGGGCGGTCGAGGTTTATTTATTTGTTGCGGATCGACACCTTGAGAGTTGCTACTCTCTAGACATGCGCGCGCGAGTCTTCACCTGGGTTGGCGGCTTGATCCTCGGCGCCGCGGTACTGGTCGGGTGGACCGCCCCAGCGCAGGCGCCGGCGGCGGGAGACTGCCAGAGTGTCTGCTATGTGGCCAAGTCGCGGGCCTACCAGGCCTGCCGCCAGATCGCCCCCTCGGATCGCGAGGGCCGCGAGCGCTGCTTCCGCGAGGCCGACGCCGCGCTGGCCCGCTGTTTGCGCGGTTGCAAGTAACAACCCTCGTCACGAACCGTCGCGGCCGAAGCGGCGCTCGACGTAGGCTTCGATCAACGACAGGAAGTCCTCGGCCAGCCGCGGTCCCTCGAGGGTCTGCGCCAGCTCGCCGGCGACGTAGACCGGCGCGCGGGGGTTCTCACCTGCCCCGGGCAGGCTGATGCCGATGTCGGCGTGGCGTGACTCGCCGGGGCCGTTGACCACGCAACCCATCACAGCCACCTTGAGCTGCTCCACGCCCGGGTAACGCTCGCGCCACTCGGGCATCCAGGCGCGCAGCTGATCCTCCACCTGGCGGGCGAGCTGGCAGAACCGCTCGGAGCTGGTGCGGCCGCAGCCAGGGCAAGCGGTCACCGTCGGCGAAAACGTCCGCAGCTCGAGGCTCTGGAGGATCGACTGGCAGACCTGCACCTCGAGCGTCCGGCTGGCGCCCGGCTCGGGGGTCAGTGAGACGCGGATCGTGTCGCCGATGCCCCGGGCGAGCAGCGGGGCGAGCGCCACGGCGCTGGCGGCGATCGCGCGCGGACCCAGACCGGCCTCGGTTAGCCCCAGGTGCAAGGCGTGGTTGGTGCGGCCGGCGAGTCGCTCGTAGGCCGTCCAGAGGTCGCGGGGGCGCGACGTCTTGACGCTGAGCACGATCCGCTCGCGGGGCAGGCCCCAGCCCTCGGCGGCCGCGGCCGAACGCAAGGCCGAGGCGATCATCGCCTCGATCTGCACCTCCCGCAGCGGCAGCGGGGAGGATCGCCGGGCGTTGTCGTCCAGCAACTCGGCCACCAGCCGCCGGTCGAGCGAGCCCCAGTTGACGCCGATGCGCACGGGACGGTCGGCGTCGAGGGCGACCTGGATCACCGTGCGGAAGTTGTCGTCCTGGCGCGCGCCGACGCCGACGTTGCCGGGGTTGATCCGGTACTTGCCGAGGGCGCGAGCGAGCGGCGGGTGGGCGGTCAGCAGCAGGTGGCCACGGTAGTGGAAATCGCCCACCAAGGGCACGCCGGCAAGACCCTGGTCGTCGAGCCGCTGGCGAATCTCGGGCACCGCGGCGGCTGCTCCGTCGTTGTTGACCGTCACCCGCACCAGCTCCGAGCCCGCCCGGGCGAGCTCGCCCGCCTGGGCGGCGGTGGCCGCCGCGTCTGCCGTGTCGGTGTTGGTCATCGACTGGACCACGATCGGTGCGTCGCCGCCGATGGTCACCGGTCCGACGCCCACGGCGACGGTCTGGTGGAGGGGCTGAGTCGGCATTGGCCGCGGTCTCCTAACCTTGCGCGACGATCGCGCCTCAGCCATACGTTACATGATGAGATAACAGCGGAAAGGGTATTCAGCGGTGGAAACTCGAAACGCCAGCAGCGTAATACTAGTATGGTCATCGAGACGGTTCCGGTAGTAGGAGCCCGTCAGGAGGGATCGATGCACGGTCGCTGGCGCGACGCCGACCCAGGAAAACCGAAGATGCGCCATCTCATCGCCACCTTGACGGCGCTGACGCTGGCCGGGCTAGGCTGCCCTGCCGCCGGCACGCCGAACCAGAAACCGAACCATCCGTCCTCCCAGCCGATCCTCGGAGGATCGGGCGCCAGCACCGACGTGCCGGCCGCGGCAGCCCCGCGCTTCACCCCACCGGATCAGGTCCCGGCCGCGCGCCGGGTCTGGGCCTACGTTGACGGCCAGCGGCGGGTGATGGACATCGACGAGGCGCGCTCGGTGGGGCTGACCGTGGTCGACCTCAGCGACGACTGGGTGCCGTACATCTTCTGGTCCCAGACGCCGGGCGGCGACGACTACAAGGCTAACCAGTACGTCGACAACTACGTCCGGCTGGCCAACGACAAGACCAACCTCAACGGCGCCAAGCTGCGCCGGGGCCAGCATAACTACCTCGAGGTCTACGGCATCCCGCCGTCGCTGACCGTGCTCCGGCGTCGCCTGATCGACGACGAGCAGCGCCCCTGCTACGACAAGCTCGACTACGAGCTGTTTCGCGAGTACCACGGGCCGGTGCGGGTGGTCGACGCGCGGGGCAGCAAGGCGATCGAGAAGCGCTACTATGGCGCCCGAGGTCACTATCGCCGGGCGCTGCGCAAGGCGCGGGTTCGGACGCTCGAGGCGCTGCTCGAGCGCAAGGCCTACCGCAAGGTGGCTCGCAAGTACCAGAAGGCCCAGTGGCGGTACCGGGCGATCCGCGCGATGCAGCGGCGGCTCGTCTGCGAGGGGATGTTCGGCCGCCGCAAGCCGCGGATCAAGCCCGGGATCATCAACTGGCAGGTCCGTCAAGCCCTGCGCCGGTTCGAGCGCAAGCACGACATCTACGGCTGGGGGATGATCTTCCAGAAGACCGGCAACGCCTTGGGCCGCAAGCCGGTGGAGAACCACTACGAGTCGCTCAAGCGGGTCATCGCCGAGCGCGTGATCAGCGCCGCCGGCATCCTCGAGGACGGGACGGCCGGGCGACGGGCGAGCTTCGTCGGCGCCGACGGCAACAAGCACCGGGTGCGCAACCTGGTCGAGGAGTTCACCCGGGCGGTGCTGCACCAGATGGGGTTGACCGACTCCGAGAAGGCGCAGGCGTTCATCAAGGCTCACTCTGAGGACGACTTCAAGCGGCTGCTCGTCGCGGTCAAGCTGCCGCCGCTGCCCGAGTACTACGCGGACCACATGGAGCTCGAGACGATCATCAACCGCGGCGACATCTGGTACGACCTGCCCTACGACGACAAGGGCCGGCGGATCCCCCAGCCGCGAAGCCGCCTGCCGAGCCTGACCTTCTACGTCAACTACAACGGCCACAAGGTGCCGCTGGTGCGCTGGCGGACGACCATCGGCGGCTGGAACCTCGAGATGCGCCACAACGAGGAGTACGTCAAGTACAAGGTCTCCGACATCGGCAAGCGGGTCTGGAAGAGAATCGTCGCCGGGCCGGTGTGGGTGCCGCCCAAGGCGACCCCGTCCCACGACATGGTCAAGATCCGCCCGGTGCGCGGCCGCAGCCAGCGCGTGGTAGCCCAGAGCACCGTCGGCCCGGGCTACGCGTCGGCCTACGGTCTGGTGGCGGCGTTCCACTGGACCAAGGCTGGACACGACAACCAGATCCGGACCCACGGCAGCGTCAACTACATGAGCATCCTCGGCCGCTTCTCCCACGGCTGCCACCGGCTGTTCAACTACCGCGCCGTGCGGCTCTTCTCGTACGTGCTGCGCCACCGGAAGTTCAAGCGCATCGGCCAGAGCCACCTGGCCTTCCGCCACCGCTTCGAGCACAAGGGCGAGGAGTTCCAGATCAACCTGCACACCCGGGGCTACTACTACGAGCTGACCCCGCCAGTGCCGGTCAACGTGCTCGAGGGCCGCATCCGCGGCAAGCGCAAGCAGCCCTACGAGGACTACGTCAAGAAGCCGGGCAAGGTCTACCAGGAAGACATCCGGCAGCGGCAGCCGAAGAAAAACGGCAGCGCGATGACGCAGAAGCAGACGATCTGAAGAGGGGAGCTTCGCAAGCTCCCCTCGCCTTCGCCTTCGGCTCCGGCTCACCCCACAACGGGCCCTGCTTGCGCGGGCCTTGCTTCGCTCACTCGATCAACGCCCTGCAGACCGCTGCGCGGGCCTTGCTTCGCTCACTCGATCAACGCCCTGCAGACCGCGGGCTGAGGAGCCTCGGCCATGCCCGGAGCGGTCGTGGGGGCTGAGGAGCACCAGAAGAGGATGCGAAGGTCGCCGAGATGAAACGTCTCGGCGACCTTCGCATTCTAGAGGCGGCGGCAGGGGGCGGGCGAGCAGGCCGAGCAGCAGGAGGGCTGGGAGGAGCGGCCAGGCGGGGGTGACCCCGGAGGGGCTGCCGATCGAGCAGCCGCCGGAGGCACGGGGAGCTTCTTGGGGTGCGGGCTCGACGAACGGAGCGGCCAGCGCTCGCTCGGGAGCAGGCGCCGGGTCCTCGTCGGGCTCGTTGGGGAGCTCGTCGTCGTCGATGATCTCCCCTTCGGCGATCAGCGGCACCGGGTCGCCGTTGCTGTCGACCAGAGTCAGGCGGACGGCGTCGATGGCGATGTGCTGGCTCGACGCGACGGAGCCGCTGTAGTTGTCATAGAGCGAGACGTGCTGGTCGCCGGTGACGGCAAACTCGAACACGCCGAGCTCGTACCACCCGCTCAGCGCCGTGGACAGGTCGACGATCACCTCGGAGGTCTGGCCGTCGTGGCGCACCTGGTAGCGGGCCGCGTCGTAGACCGAGTAGTCGTCGTCGGCGTGGTATTCCACCCGGTAGCGACCCGCCTGCTGCAGCTTGATCCGCCAGCGCGCCCAGTTCGAGGGTGCAGAGCTCTGGTAGGCGTTGGTCCATAGCAGCGAGCCGCCCCATCCCTGTCCCTCCACCGCCCTCCAGTACTGGCTCTTGCCGTGGAGCTCGATGCACGGCGAGGTCTCGTCGATGATGCCGCCGGTGCTGTCGAGGGGCTCGCAGCCGCCAGGGCAGCCCTGGGCCGGGCACTGGGCGCTCCAGAACGAGGTCTGCTTCTTCGCGGCGGCCCAGCTGAAGCTGAAGTGCACGTGGTCGCGGTGGGCGCTCTTGTTGTACTTCTGCCAGCCGCGGTGGGCCTGGTAGGACTTCCAGATCTTGCGATTCCAGATCATGTACATGATGCCCAGCCGGCGGGCCATGGCTGCCTGGTTGCCGTGCTCGTCGGTGGCCAGCAACCACTCGAGCAGCTCGGCGGCCGCCGGGTGGGGGTAGCTGACCATCCAGTCCCAGGCGCGGCCCTCCTTGTGCTCGCTGCGGCCGCCAGCGCTGCAGCCACGGACGATCCCGCCGCTGCTGGTGCAGGGGTAGGTCTTGAGCACCAGGTCACGGAAGGCCTTGACCCCGGGCTTGGCCGAGCCGCTGCAGCGGGTCTGTGGAGCGTACCCGGCGTAGTCATCGATGGAGCTGCTGAACAGTGGCGTCGCTGGCTTGACGCGCCCCCCGTGGGGGCAGCTCACCGCCCGGTGGACGAAGCCGATCTCGTCGTCGGTCGGTGGGTGGTCGCCGCTGTCGTGCCCGCAAGCTGGCAACAATGCCCAGGTGCAGGCAGCGGTGAGAATCAGCAGTGGGGCCATTGGGCCTGGTCGGGTCATGCCCGGGAACCAAGCACGCCGCATACCACCTATCCTCGACTGAAAACATTGATCAAAACGCGCAGGATCTCTCCGATCGGGGACCGGTCGCTGCCTCGCATGG
This sequence comes from Pseudomonadota bacterium, assembly GCA_030591195.1. The sequence goes on along the minus strand of JAUVBO010000048.1, from coordinate 1,408 downwards.
GATCTGTCGGTTCTCACCTGCCACGGGGACTAATCCCATGGTACGGGCTCGTGCTGGGGGGGAAGGCGCGACCGCGATGGTCTTGGGCTCAGTCCTGGGGATCCAGCCGGTCCCAGAGGGGCTCGGTGCGCAGCAACCGTCGAAATGCGCTGCGCAGCAAGGGCGTCACCACCGCCGCGAGGGCTGGCCTGGCCACCTGCTCGAGGTCGGCATCGATCAGTCGCTCGAAGTAGCCGCTGGCCACGCACCCCTCGAGCGAGAAGATGTAGAGCTCGTCGGTGTAGCGGCGGGCCCGGCGCAGGTCGATCAACACCTGCTCGAAGTCGAGGTGCTGGCCGTCGTCGCAGAGCAGCTCCTCGACGCCGCCACCGGTAACCCCGACGGCGATGGCGTCGGCGTTGGCGCCGTAGGCATTCACCACCGCCGGCCCGAGCAGCCGCGGCAGGTAGCTCCGGTAGAGCATCAACACCTCGCGGTCGGAGACCACGTCGACCAGGCCGAAGGTGCGCTGGATCGCGGTGCTGCGCGCCAGCCGCTCATCGACGATCAGCGGCAGCTGATAGGTCTCGACCAGGAAGCCATCGCGACGGATCTCGCCGACCAGCCGGGCGTACTGCTCGGTGGCCTGGGACACCCGGCGTCGGGTCCGCCGCCGTCGGGCCATCCGCCGCAGGGCGCGCAGGCCGTGGTTTGCCAGCGAGACGGCGTCGGCTCGGGGCAGCTCGATGTCGAGCCCGATGGTCTCGATCTGCAGCCGCTCGGCGATGGCCCAGTCGCGCACGCGGCGGTAGCACTCGCCGGCCTTGGCCGCGTTGTCGACGCCGAGCCAGTAGCCGTCGGCTGGGTCGGCGAGGATCCAGGCGGTGACCGGGACGCCAGCCTCGGCGAGGGTCCGCATCGCCGAGGCGCGGGCGGGCGAGCGGTCGAGCATCGCCATCGAGATCGCCGCGCCCCGCCGACGCAGGCCGGCGATGACGTGGGTCTGCCCGAGCAGCCGGTCGAGCGCCGGCGCCTCAAGCTCGACGAAGAAGGTCAGCCGGGCTCGTTCCATCAGTCCTTTCGCGGGCTGCCGCTAAGAGTCCCAGGCGTCTAGCTTTGGTGCCGCCGGCCTCAGGGCCGGGGCAGGATGAAGTACGAGCAGCCGCAGCGGAAGGACGGGTCCGGGCCGTCATCGACCTGGCTGACCTGATCGCAACGGTGGGACCAGAGGTAGAACGTGATGCGAGCGAGGGTGATCTCTGCCGCGCAAGCGTGGGCGTCGCAGACGGCCTGTTGGGCCGCGGTGCAGCTCGACTGATCGCCGTCGGCCTTGCCGGCGCTGATGCCCGACAGTTCCTCGCACCGGCGCTCGAGCACGGTCTCGGCAAGCTGCTGCTGGTCGGCCGTGCAGCTGCCCGGTCCGACCGTG
>JAUVBO010000617.1 GCA_030591195.1 Pseudomonadota bacterium | reverse complement strand
TGATCGTGCTCGCCACCGACGAGGTCAGGATCGACGGCGTGGTCGACGTCGGCGCCAAGGGGACATCCCGTGGCCCCGGCGGCACGGCCGGGGCCTCGGAATCGGACGGCAGCGGCGAGGGGGGCGGAACCCGTTGTGTCTGCGATCTCGGTGCGGATGACTGCGGCGGAGGGGGCGCGGGGCACGGCAGCGGGGGTGGAGTGGGCGGCGACGAAAAGGATGGTTGCCTGGTGTCATCCGACCGAGGCAAGGCCTACGGCAACGCCGCGCTGGTTCCGCTGACGGCGGGGAGCAGCGGCGCCAGCGGTGGACAGAATCCGGCGGACGAAGATTTTTTGCCAGGGGAAGGCGGAGCGGGCGGCGGAGCGCTGCAGATATCGTGCGGCCGAACCGTCACGATCAACGGGGTCCTCACCGCGGGCGGTGGGGGCGGTCAGGTTGGGGAACACGCTGGCGGTGGGGGCGGCTCGGGCGGGGGAATCCTCCTCGAAGGTGCCGCGCTGGTGGTCACGGGGAACATCGCGGCCAACGGCGGCGGCGGTGGCGGCGCCAATGGGTCGTCCTGCAGCACAGCCGAGGCGGGCCAAGACGGCAAGGCTGCCCTGAAGGCCGCCGGGGGCGGGGAGAGCTGTGATGGCAAGGGCGTGGGAGGAAATGGCGGCTACGCCGGCTCACCTGCAGGTCGGGATGGCGAGGGAGGATCCACCTTCAGCGTTGGCGGCGGGGGCGGCGGCGGGGTTGGACGCATCCGCCTCAACTTCTTCAGCAGCGTGGTCCCGTCGACTCTGGTCAGCCCCGCACCGTCGCTCGGCCACCCGGCCGCGAAGTAACCAGGGGAGGCCCCGCAAATAGCGCTAAGAACGCGATCTCGTCGCCATGACCGAGGCCGCACAAAGCGCTTGATCTCGCCGACCAACTGCGTAGAACCTCGACGGATGATCAGGACCGTGGATCCAATCCGACCTCCGCGTTGCCTCGGGCGGGCGATCCTGCCGACGCTGCTGGCGCTGGCCCTCGCCCTGCCAACGAGCGCGCGCGCCGCGCCCGGCGCCGAGGAGGCCGCCTCGAGCCCCGACGACAGGCTGCGCTACGGCTTCGGCCTGCGCGTGGGCGGCCGCTACGACGATGTCCGGATGTGCATCGCCAGCGGCGCTGGAGTCAAGGGCGGACCGGCCGCCGAGCTGTCGGTGTTCGTCGACTGGCGACTGTGGACTGCCGGCCGGCTGCAGATCGACCTGCCGCTGCTGCGGCCGCTGCTGTTCGGCGCGGCCTTCAGCATGCTCCAGCTCGAGCCGCAGGCGACGCTCAAGCTCTACCGCGGCTGGTTGGTCTTCGGGCCGAGCCTCGGCTTGAGCCTGCACTATGGACCGGACTACAGATCCGAGAGTGACGGTCCGGGGCGTGGGCCGAGCTTCTTCGCCATCGGTCCGACCCTCGGCGCCTACGTCGGAGTGCAGTGGACGCGCCCGGACGGATGGTTTGACCTGCAGCTTGGCCTTCACCCCTACGTGACCCCGCTCTTTCCGACAGGCGACACGGCGGAGGGCGGCGTGGTCGCTGGCGGCATGCTCGAGATCGATTTCCGCGTTCGCTGAGCGCGAGCTGGCGCGGGCCGGACCTCGGCGTCTGGTGGGTGACCCCGGTCGAGGTCTCGGGATCTCTGTGGACGAGCGGCGTTGAAGCGGCCCCGGCGGCGCGGTAGGGTCTGTGGGATGACCGCGAAGTTCGAACGGGAGCTACGGCTCGATGTCCCCGCCGAGCGCTTGCTCCAGCTGATCATCGATCCCGAGTTCCAGCAGCAACAGGCCCTCGATCTCGGCGCCCTCGAGGCGCGCTGCCAACGGGCCGATCTTGCGGACGGTACCGTCGAGCTGGTGCTCCACGAGAAGTCGAGCCCGAAGTGGGGGCAGTCGCACCGGACGACGCTGACCTCCCGCTGGGATCTCAGCCAGCTGTGCTCGCGCTGGCAGCGGGTGGTCCACGGGCAGGAGCAGCGCTCGCGCGCCGAGGGCAGCTCGCGGATCATCGCCGACGACGGCGAGAGCTGTCGCCTCGTGATGCAGGGCGAGGTCGAGGTGCGGGTGCCGGTGCTCGGTCGCAAGGTCGAGCGCAAGGTGGTCGAGGAGATCGAGGCCGGCCGCGAGCGCGAACAACGCTACCTCGAGCAGCGGCTCGGCCAGGGCAGGGGATGAGCGATGCTTAGTCTGGAGCAGCTCGTCTCTCGGTTCCACCCCGACAGCGACCGTCCCTACCAGGTGCTGGTCGGCTTCGAGCTCGAGGTCTTGCTCTTCGACCGGGCGCTCTCGCCCGCCAGCGCCGAGGCGCTCGGCGAGGTGTTCGAGTGGGCGGCCGGCGAGCTCGACGGCGAGCCCCACCCGGGATCGCCGCCGCGCAAGATGGACCTGCCCGACGGCGCGCTGATCTCGCTCGAGCCCGGGGGCCAGTTCGAGTTCGCCAGCCCACCGGTGGCGAACTTCGGCGGCTGCCTGGCCCAGCTCGACCGCTTCCTGGGGCTGCTCGACGAGATCGAGGAGCGCTTCGCCCTGCGGGCCTTCTTCGGCGGCGCCAACCCGATCCACTCGGCCGAGGAGATCGGGCTGGTGATCTCCAGCGATCGCTACCGGATGATGGATGCCTACCTCGCTCGCTCGGGGACCATGGGCCGGCGGATGATGCGCCAGAGCGCCAGCTTTCAGATCACCTTCGACTACCGCGATGCGCCCCTCGGCACCCGCTTGCTCCAGGCGGCACAGTTCGTCGCGCCGATCGTCGCCGCGTTGCTGGCCCACTCGCCGTATGCCGCGGGGCGGCGCACCGAGCACCGCTCCCAGCGGGTGCCGATCTGGGACAACACCGATCCGGCCCGGTGCGGGGTGCTGCCCGGCTTCAGCGCGCCGGACTACGGCTTCGAGGACTACGTCGCGCACGTGATCCAGGCGCCGATGATCTTCGTCGAGGGTGAGGGGGGAGAGCTGCTGGACGCCGGCGGTATCACCTTCGACCGGTTCAACCGCGAGGGGGGCTTCGGCCGTCAGGCGACCCTCGGCGACTTCTGGCGGCACAACTCGACGATCTTCACCGACGTCCGGCTGAAGCAGACGGTGGAGGTGCGCACCGTCGACTGCCAGGATCCGGCGCTGATTCCCGGGGCGCTGGCGCTGCTCTGCGGGCTGCTGCTCTGTGAGCGAGCTCGCGAGGACACGCTCGGCCTGCTCTCTGGCGTGGCGGTCGAGCGCTACCACACCCTCGGCGACCGGCTCTCTCGCGAGGGGCTGCGCACGACGCTGGCGGGCAAGCCGACGGTCGAGGTGCTGCAGTACATGATCGATCTCGCGCGCAACGGGCTGAGCAACTGCTTCGAAGACGGAGGCCTGGCCGGCGAGCAGCTCGACCCGCTGGTCGATCTGGTGGATCAGCGCAAGACGCCCGCCGACCTGGTGCTCGAGCGCTTTGGCGATGACCCGCGAGCCTGGCTGGCAGCCGGCAGGACCTTCGGTCGGAACCGGGCGCGGTAGCCGGCGCTGACCGCTACGGTTGTTCGTCGTCGGTGAAGAACAGCCGCTTGAGCCGCTCGAGCAGCGAGGCCGGCGGAGGAGGCTCGGGCGGCGGCACGAAATAGGCGAGCCGGTGGATCTGGTCGCGATTGGCAAACAGCGCCGCGCACCCCGAGCAGCGAAAGACCCGCGGGCCGGCGTCGAGGTAACGATCGGCGGTCATCGGCAGGCGGCAGTCGGGACACTCGAGGCCGGC
>JAUVBO010000306.1 GCA_030591195.1 Pseudomonadota bacterium | reverse complement strand
GGTCGCTCAGCGAGGACGATCATAGCGCCCCGCTCGCAAGGCGGCCCGACGCAGGAGTGCTGGCTGTACCAGGCGCCGGCGACTTTCGGCGACTTCACCCCGTCCCCTCCGAGCACTGGCTACGACGACGGCAAGGTGCTGCCCTGATCTTCACCTGGCTGAGTTGCTTGCATGTCACCGCGGCAGCTCCGCTCCCCAAGCGGACCGGGAGGTTCCAAGGCAACCTCCGATGGCGGCTGACCATTAGATCCAATCGGCGTTGAGCCTAATACCCCGGCAACTTGGTTCCGACGAGTTGGAACCGCCGCCAAACCGTTGAGGCGCCAAGCAAACCGTCGCGCAGAGGCCGGACATTTCGAAACTCCGGGCTGGGCACGCCGTCCAGTAGCGCAGCCGCCCCTTAAGAGGGCACGGACCGCCAGGGTCCACTCCGTGTCCGGACAGATGTCGCGTAGTGGAGGAGCACATCCGGCGATCGATCCCCTTTTTGTCTACCGATCCGCAGCAGTGACGGTCACTCGCTGCCGTCGATACCCCCTTGATTGACAGATCCTCGGGAGTGGGTCGGCACCTCGAGAGAACGGCGACAGTGCTTCGTTCCGTGGAGGCACCGGAACGAAAGAAGGGGGCACTCCTCCCTCGCGCCGCCGCGCATGACGAATGTCTGCGGGTCGCCCGCCTCAGGCCTGGCAGGCGCAGGTCAAGCCCGCGAGGTGGGCGGGGTCCTGGGTCTCGTTGAACCGCCCGATGGCGGCCCGGAGGGTCTCGGTACAGCGCGGGCAGCCAGACGGGGCCTGATCCACCGGCAGGCCCTCCTCGCTCTGACCCACGTGCACCTGCAGGCCAAGCGCGGCGAGGCCAGCGGTCGCCGCAACCACCGACCAGAGCGAGGGCGGCGCGTAACGACCAGCCTCGAGCTCGCGGTGCAGGACCGTGCCGGCGGGGACGAAGGTCGGCTCGAGGGCAACCCGCAGCGACAGCGAGAGCCGCCCGGCGAGCTGCTGCAGGTAGCGACCGCTGGCGAGCACGTCGTCCACCGCCTCCTGCTCGCCGGTGCCCAGCGGCTTGAGCAGCAGGTAGACCACCAGGACGCAGCCAGCGTCGACCAGCCGGCTCGCCGCGCGCTCGAAGGCCTCGAGGGTGAACCCCTTGCGGATCCGCTGCTCGCGGATCTCCTGGTCGGCGCTCTCGAGCCCGATGCCGACCTCGAGGCGGGCCGTGCACCCGGCGGCCTCGAGCGTCGACCGCGCCGCATCGAGCGCTCTCCGGGTCACGTACTCGGGTCGCGACTCGAGCATCAAGCGAGGCAGCCCCGGCATCCGCCGGGCCACCTCGGCCAGCAAGGCCTCGCGAGCCTCGGGCGGGATCTCCTGCTCGCAGAAAAACGACCCCGAGCAGTACAGGTCCAGCTCGCGAACCCCGGTCGCCCACGCCGCGTGCCGATCGAGGGCCCGCTCGAGCTGGGTCACCAGGTCGGCGGCGGACACCGGCTGACCGCCAGTCGTCAACTCGCCGAAGCCGCAGTTGGTGCAGCCGCCCTCCGGGCGCCGGGCGTAGGCACACCCGGGCGCGCGAAGGATCACCATCAACCGGTCGCCGGGCTCGCCGTCGATGAAGGCCCGCCCCTGCTCCACCGCCGCAGGGAGCCGATCGAAGCTCGTGCCGTTGCTCACGGGCGCTCCACGATGAACGGTCCGAGGGCCAGGGCGTCGATCCGCGAGCGGGCGAAGGTCCGCAGGGCGTCCTGGGGCGTGGCGACGATCGGCTCGTTGATGTTGAACGAGGTGTTGAGCACCACGCCGACGTCGCGCCGGGCAGCGAAGGCCTCGATCATCCGGTGATAGAGCGGGTCCACCGCTGGCTGCACGCGGTGCAGCCGGGAGGTCGAGCGATGGCTCGAGCCGTTCTCCTGGACCACGGCGGGGATCACCTGGGCGTCGCGGTCGTTGCGCAGGGGCGCGGCGAGCAGCATGTAATCCGCCGGCAGGCTGCCAGCGGGCAGATCGAAGAACCGGTCGGCCGCGGCGGCGGTCATGCTCGGGGCGAAGGGCCGAAACGACTCGCGCAGCTTGACCTGGGTGTTGATCTTGTCGCGGGTGTCAAACCGCGTCGGATCGGCGAGGATGCTGCGGTGGCCGAGCGCCCGGGGGCCGAGCTCGAGCGCCCCCTGGAACCAGGCGACGATCTCCCCCTCGTCGAGGCGACGGGCGACGTCCAGGGCGACCTCGTCCTCGCCAACGCGCCGCGAGGACATCCCGGCGGCGTTGATCGCCCACTCGAGCGCCTCCTCGGTGAACGCCGGGCCGTAGAAGGCGTGGTCCATCCGCGGTCGACCGGGCAGACCGAGCCGCTGGCGGTGGAGGTAGGCCGCCGCGCCGACGGCGGTGCCCGCGTCGTTGGCCGCGGGCTGGACCCAGAGCCGCGAGAAGGGGCCCTCGCGCAGCAGCCGGTGGTTGGCGACGCAGTTGAGCGCCACGCCACCGGCGAGGCACAGCGTGTCGATCGGCGGGCCATCGATCCGCTCATTGACCATCCGGTGCAGGCCGCGGGCCAGGTTCAGCAGCGCCTCCTCGGTCACCCGCTGCAGCGCCGCGGCCACCGAGGCGTCCTCGTAGCGGTCCACCGGCGCCGGCCGGCGGGGACCGAACCGCCGCTCGAGCTGGCTGAAGTCGTCCGTGCGGAAGCGCAGCACCTCGTTGTCGATCCAGAAGCTGCCATCGGCGTGTAGGCGGACCAGCTCGCGCATCGTCTCGAGGTGGTCCTTGCCCGTCAGCTCGCCGACCGGGTCGGTGATGCAGCCGTAGCCCATCATCTTGCCGGGCCCGCTGTAGCTGTCGAAGCCGAGCAACTCGGACATCTTCTCCCAGACGAAGCCGAGGGAGTGGGGATAGGGGATCCGCGCCAGGCGGCGCAGCTTGCCCGCCTCGCCGACGCCGAGCCAGGTGCTGGCGCGCTCGCCGATGCCATCGATGGCGAGCACGGCGGCGCGCTCGAACGGCGAGACGGTGTAGGCGCTCGCCGCGTGGCAGAGGTGGTGCTCGATATAGTGCAACTCGGCCCGCCCGAAGCGCTCGAGCAACAACCGGCCGGCCTCGAGGTTCGACTGGAAGAACCGCTCTTCCCCTGCGGGGGAGCCGAAGTCCCCCGGACGTACCCGGTGGCTGTCAGCCAGGCCGAGGTTGCCCTGCCGCCGGGCCTCGGGCACGAACGAGTAGCCGAGGTGCTGCACGTCGCCGTAGCCGATGCCGGCCTGGCGCAGGCAGAAGTCGATCGCCTGCCAGGGCAGCTCGGCCGCGCCGTCGACGCTCGACCGTTTTGCGTGCTTGATCCTGGTGAACCGCTCCTCCTCGACCGCGGCGAGGATCCGCCCGTCGCCGATCAGGCAGGCGGACGACTCGTGGTACGCGCTGTTGACGCCGAGTATGAACATTGCTGGCCTCGCCTTTGTCCTTTGCTCGAATCGGATCGCTGAGGGTACATTAGATCCCATAGGAGGGGATCTCCCCGATGATCCGGTTCACTTCACCCGCCGCGCTGCCCGCCCTCGTCGCGACGCTGCTCGCGGCCGCGACCAGCTGCGAGAAGAGCGGCAGCACCTGCCCGCTCTGCGCGGCGGGCCAGAGCTGCAACCCCCGGACCGGCGCCTGCGAGGTGGTGCCCAACACCTGCCCCGCGCCTCCGGCCAGCTGCGGCTCCGGCGCGTTCTGCACCGAGCAGAACAGCTGCGCCTGTCAGATCGGTCGCGCCGACTGCAACAGCAACCTCGGCCGCCCCGGTGGCGACGGCTGCGAGTGTATCTCCTGCGTCGGCACCAGCTGCGGCGCGACGGGCTGCTCGCCCGACCTGGCCCGGAGCTGCGGCAACGATCTCTCGTTCTGCGACGGCACGATCTGCAAGCCGTGCGAGGCGGGCGCCTACAACTGTGACGGCGTCGGCTTCTGTGAGAGCAACGCCACCTGCGTCACCTGCGACGCCCAGTCCGCCTTCTCGTGCGGCTGCGGCAGCCGTTTCTGCTCCGGCACCGGCTGCCGCGACTGCGACGCTGGCAAGTTCAACTGCGATGGCGTCGGCTTCTGCGAGAGCAACATCACCTGCGCCGCCTGTGATCCTGACTCCGCCGAGACCTGTCCGGGCGACGCCTCCTACTGCGACGACGGGATCTGCAAGCCGTGCGAGGCGGGCGCCTACAACTGTGACGGCGTCGGCTTCTGTGAGAGCAACGCCGCCTGCGGCGCCTGCAAGGCCGAACAGCCGAAGGCCTGCGGTGCCACCGGCCTCTACTGCGACACCGGCACCTGCCGCACCTGTCCGGCCAACAGCTTCAACTGCGATGGCGTGGGTTTTTGTGAGAGCAACACCAGCTGTTAGCGAGGTACTCGCCCCCCCGCCCCGCCCGCTGCCGCCGCTGCTGCTGTTGCCCTGCCTGCTGTTCTGGGGCTCGGCCTGCCACTGGCTGTCCCCCTACCCCCCCGAGCGTGAGACGCGGCCGACCAAGGACGTGCGCGATGCGATCGCCGACGTGCAACCGCCGGACGTGGGGCCGCCAGACCTGCGACCGTCGGATCTGCCACCGGACCTGCCGCCACCGGACCTCTCCGCGGATATCCTCGAGGTGGACGCGGCGATCTGCTCGGCCACCGGCGTCGATACCGCCTGCGACCCGTTCGAGCCCGCTGGCTGCTCGGTGGGGAGCTGCTACGTGATCCGCCTGCGCGGACCGGCCTGCGTCTGTCCGGCGGGTAGTCTCGCCGCGGGCAGCGCCTGCAGCACCACGACCCAGTGTGTCCCGGGCACGGTCTGCGCCGGCGACCAGCCGCCGGGCATCTGCCGCCCTGTCTGCGATCCGGCTTCTCCGAGGTGCCCGGGGAAGATGTACATCGCCTGCACCCCGATCACCGGGCTCAGCGGCTACGGCGTCTGCACGCCGAGCCCGTGGCCCTGACCGTGAGCTACAGGCCCTGCTGCTGACGCTCCTGCTGGACCTGCTCGGTGATCACATCGAGGGCCGGTCCGGCGTCCAGCGGCAGGTCACGGTTGGCAAGCCCGGCCCGCTCGGCGAGAATAGACCGGCACCACGAATGGCAACCCGGGGCCGATGGTCACGCGCTGACCAGCGGCCCCGTGCGAGGTCAGGTTCATGCGCCGCTGCCCGCGCTGCGGAACCAGCTACGACCGTGAGGAGACGATCCACTGCCCCGCGGATGGCACCCCACTGGTGTTGCCCGACGAGCTCGGCAAGCATGCCGGCGTGACCCTCGACGGCCGCTACCTTCTCGAGCAGCGGATCGGCGTTGGCGGCCTGGGCGAGGTCTACCGCGCGCGTCACGTCAAGATGGGCAAGTCCTTCGCGGTCAAGCTGCTCCACT
>JAUVBO010000081.1 GCA_030591195.1 Pseudomonadota bacterium | reverse complement strand
CGCCTCGCGAATGCCGTGGCTCGCGCGCGCGCCTGGCTGCTGATGACTTCGTCTTCGATGGCCAGACGTCGGCCGACAGCGTGATCCCGCTGCACCAGCTCTCCTCGTGCGAGCACAGTCTGGCTGACGTGGAGCGAGCCTACATCGAGCACGTGCTCGACCACACCCAGGGCAACCAGAGCCGCGCCGCTCAGCTGCTTCAGATCGACCGCAAGACCCTGCGCGCCAAGCTGCAGAAGTACGGTGAGCCAGCCGAGGACGAGCCGAAGCGGTCGAGGATCCTCCGCTCCGCCTGAGGATCCCAATCAGGATCACTCCTGCGCTCGGCCGCTGATCGATCCACGCTGGCCGCGCTGCTCGTCGGGTGCGTAACACCAGCTCCGCACCTCGCTCAGCCCTCGATTGATCACCGGACTGCTTAGCCCATCGCAGCCGATGACCGGCTAGCCCATCGCAAGCGATGACCGCCCCGGCATCCGGCTCGCCTGGGGCGTTTTGCACCACCCGCCTGGGGCGGAGCGCTTCAAGCGCATTCCCCTCCTTGGGAGGTTTCCGGGAAGTTGCAGTGGCACATCGATTGCAGTCCAACCCGCGGAAGCGGTTCCCCTCGCGGCCTGTAGGCACTGGGTTCTCCGCTGAAACCGAGCAAGGACGGACGCGCCATGCCGCACCTCGTGTTGGGTCTCATTCTCGTCGCCCTGGGAGTCTGGGGCGTCGTCGCCTGGTGGGGGCTGTTTGGCCTGGTGATGCGCGGCGTCGTGCCCTTTGTGCTGCTGGTCACGGGCCTGGTGGCGATCCTCGCCGGGGCGCGGCGAGGAGGCATCGGCCGCCCCGAGGGGGCGGATTTCTTTGACGGCGAGCCCCAGCAGGCCGGCCCGGGCGAGCCGGCAGCGGGTGAAAAGGCGAACTGATCGCGGGTTGAGCTGAGCGCGAACTGGCGGGCAGCGAGCACGAAGAGACGATGAACCACTCGGTCGCAGGCAAAAACGACGTTCCCTTCTGCCAGCAGAACGTCAGGCTGTGGGTGATGGTGCTCCTGGTCTCGGCGGTGGTGGTGCTCGGGATCGCGTTCTACCTCGCCTTCGAGGACGGGCGATTCACTGGGTTCGGCCGCCAGGCCAACCGGGCCGCCGGTCAGGCGGCGGTGGCCGCTAGCGCTCGGGTCAAGGCGGCGCCCCCCGCGAGCCAGACTCGAGCACCCCAACCCCAGGCCGCGACGCCGGTGGCCTTTCGGCGGCCCTGCCGCACCATGCCAGCGGTTGCCGCGGCCCAGGCTCCGGCGGTCGGCAACGAGCTGGCGCCGGGCTCGTTTCAGCGGGTGGCCCAGCGCACGACCCCCAACGTCGCCCGCCAGCTGCAGGCCACGTTCAACCAGGTGGCCGACAAGGTCCGCCCCTTCGTGGTCAACATCAACGCTGTGCGCCCCTCGCGCAACGTGGCGGCCAACGGCGCCAACAACCCGCGCTTCATCGATCCCTTCGACGGCATCCCCGACAAGATCATCGGCCAGCTGGCCTACGAGAGCGTCGGCTCGGGGGTGATCATCGACCCGACCGGCTACGTGGTGACCAACGATCACCTGATCAGCGGCGCGGTGTCGATCGTCGTCACCCGCTTCAACAGCAAGGAGCACCTGCGAGCCCGGCTGGTCGCCACCGACCGCCGCAACGACCTGGCGGTGCTCAAGCTCGAGGGGCCCGGCCCCTACCCGGCGGCCAAGCTGGCCAACTCGGACAAGGTCGATACCGGAGACTGGGTGCTGGCGGTGGGCAACCCCTTCGGCCTCGGCCACACCGTCACCTCGGGCATCGTCAGCAGCCGTCGCAGCGCGATCGTCATCTCCGGCGTCCAGTACCGTGACCTGCTGCAGACCGACGCGCCGATCAACCAGGGATCGAGCGGCGGGCCGCTGGTCGACCTCAACGGCAAGGTGGTCGGCATCAACACCGCGATCTATGCCCCCACCGGGGTGTTCAACGGCACCGGCTTCGCCATCCCCTCCAACCGGGTCGGCGCCTTCGTCGCTCGCGTGATGCAGGACCCGCAGGCAGCCCGGTCCCGCGAGGTCGGCCGGGGCCGACCGGGTCGGATCTTCCAGGTGGCCGGCGGGGCCGCGCGTCCCTGGATTGGCCTGGGCGTCAGCGACGTCACGCCCGAGCTGGCGAACAAGCTCGGTATGCCCCGGACCACCGGGGTGTTCGTCAATTCCGTCGAGCGTGGCTCGCCCGCCGCCGAGGGAGAGATCCGCCGCGGCGACGTGGTGGTGGCCCTCGCCGGCCAGCCAGTCTACGACAGTCGCAGCCTGGCGGCGCTCCTCAGCGCGCTGCCCCCAGGACAGAAGGTTCCGCTAGTGATCTGGCGCAAGGGCCGGGCCAAGGCGCGCAAGGTGCGCCTGCTGACCCGCCGCAGATAACGAGGTCGAGGCGATGAGCTCCAGGCATTCAATCCCGATGATCATCGGCGTGCTGCTCGCAATCGTGGCGGGCATCGTGATCGTTACGGCGATGTTCGTCGTCGACCAGGGCGAGGAGATGCTCCACCTCTACAAGGACTACAAGAGCCTCTCGCGCCGGAGCAACCCGGGTGGGGGCAGCGGCGACCCGAGCGGGATGGAGCTGCGTGGCCACTGGCTCGGCATGTCGCTGACCGGGCTCGGTGGCCCAGCGGCGGCCCAGCTGGGTGCGCCACGGCTCGAGCACGGTCTGGTAGTGGCCGGCATCGACGTCAGGCGTGGCCAGCGCGCCAAGCTCGCAGGGGTACGGATCGGCGACGTGCTCACGGGGGTGGACCACAAGCCGATCGAGGGACTCGCGGGGCTGCACAAGGTCTCCCAGACGATGGTGACGGGCCAGCCGGTGATGCTCGATGTCTACCGCAACGGCCGGGCGGTGACCCTGGTCGTGCCGGCCGAGCGGCTGCAGGCTCAGCCCGCGGCATTCAACGGCCCCCAGTATTACTGTCCGCGTGACGGCATCCTGGTGCCGAGCGCCGGCGCCATGGGCGCGGGCCACACCTGCCCGCGGTGCGCTGGGCCGCTGCGCATCTACCAGCCGCCCAACGCTGGCGCCCCCTTCCCCGGCGCCCGCGGGGGCCTGGCCGCGAGACCCGCCGCCGGGGCTGGCGGCGGGGCTAACTTCGGCGGGTGGGCGCGATGAGCGACGCGCAGCAGCAGGCGGCGTCGGGGCCGGGACCGGCGGCAGGGTGGCTGAGGTTGCCCGGGGGCAAGATCCCCGCCTGGTTCGTCGTTTTAGCGGTCGTGGTCACCGGGGCGATCACGATCTGGGCGATGTGGAAACGTGGCGACGGCTGGCCCGCCTCGACGATGCCGATGCGGCTGGCCCAGGCGACCTCGCCGGCCTACCGCGCGGTGGGTCCCGGGCTCGGTGGCGCGCCCTTCGGAGTCGGCGGCGGTGGCGGTGGCGCGCGGGTGGTCGCCGCCAGGGCCGCGGTGCCGACGATCACCGTCGGATCGGCGCCCAGGCACGCCGAGCGTGGCGCATGCACCCTCTGCCACACGGTGGTCGACAAGGTCGGCGCGGCGATCCCGATGGTCGGCGCCTACGCCGGCCTTCCCCATAGCTACAACGGCGGGCTGTGCATCAACTGCCACACGGTCAAGCCCTCGTTCAACACCAACCTGCGGCCGATGGCCGCGGTGCGGCCGATCGTCCGCCAGCCAGTGGTTCAGCCCAAGGAGGCGGCCTGGCAGGGGATGGAGGTGGCGCCGATCACGCCGGTGATCGCCGCCCAGTACAGCATCCCCCGGACGATCAGGGGCGTGGCGGTGACCGAGGTCGAGGGCGCGGCGGCCACCGCCGGCGTAAAGGCTGGCGATGTGGTGGTCGGCGTGGGCTCGGTGGCCGTGGCGGACATGGCGACCTTCGCCGCGGTGACCCGCAACGGCGTGCTGCCCCAGGGCACCGTGCAGTTGCTGCGGGGCGGCAAGTTCATGCGCTTCGAGCTCCCCGGCCGGGCGGCGACCAACCGCCCGGGCGCAGCGGCCGGCGGTCGGCCGCGGATCCCGGCAGCCATCGGCGGCCGCCGGTTTGGCCGGAACGGCGGTGCGGCGGGAGCTGCGGCGGGCGCTGCGGCGGGCGGTGCGGCGGGCGGCGGATGGGGGGCAGTCGCCGGCCAGCGGCCGGGCGGCGGCCAGCGATGGGGCGGCGGCCAGCGACAGGGCGGCGGCCAGGTCCAGCAGGGCGGCGGCCAGCGATGGGGCGGTGGCCAGGCCCAGAGGGGCGGCCAGCGGCCGGGCGGCGGCCAGCGACAGGGCGTCGGTCAGGCCCAGGGCGGCCCTTGCCCTACCACCAGGTTTTGAGACGAGAGAGGTTCGCGGACCCTTTGCCGAGCTCGGCTAGGGCGCGAGGAAATGTCAGGCGAAGAGGCATAAGGCCCAGGCAACGGCAAGGATGCTGCGACTACTGCTCGCCATGGTCGCCACCGTCACGGTGGTGGTCTTCGTGATGGTCAACTCTCACCACGTCGCGCTGAGCGTCGTCGTCGGTCCGCCGGTGAAGATCCGGCTGATCTTCCTGCTGATGCTGACCTTCATCCTCGGCTCGCTGGTGACCGCCTTTGGCGGGATGTTCGTGCGCCTGCGGGTGCGTCGCCGGGTGCGGGCCGCGACGGCCAAGGGCGCGGCGGGCCAGACGGTGGGCCCGGACGAGGACCTGCTGGATGACTAGCGTGTGGACCAAGGACCGGCGCTCGAGCCGCCCCGCGGGCGGATGTGAGGTTGAACGAAGCTGACGATGTGGGTTGACGGACAGAGCATCCCAACGACGCGGGGGGCCGCCCTCGCCACGCCGCTCGAGGCGGCCGGCGCCCGGCTGCTGAGCCTGGCCGGGATGCTGGTTTTTCTGTCGATGCCGCTGGTGGCCATCGACGGACATCAACTGATCTTCACCGGGGAAGTAAGAATGTGGGTCAAAGTTCTGGGGCTGATCTGCGCCGGCGTCTTCGTCGGCGCGGCGGTGATCGAGGCCAAGCAACTGCTTCGTGACCGCAAGGCGAAGAAGCCCGGCGACGAGGCTGAGGACGGGGCGGCGGCGGCCGAGGCGGCTGCGGTCGAGGGGAGGTAGCGAGCGGCGATGGGCGCGGCGCCGACCAACGGCTGTGAGATCGGCCAGCAGCGCTGTCAGCGCTGCGCGGTGCAGTTCACCTGGTTGACCCTGGTGGTCAATGGCGCGCTGGCGCTGCTCAAGACGGTGATCGGCCTGATCGCCGTCAGCCACGCCCTGATCGCCAGCGCGCTCTACTCGATCAACGACGTGCTGTCGGCGGTGATCGTGATGATCAGCATGCGCGTCGCCCGCCAGCCCGCCGACGAGGACCACGCCTACGGCCACGGCAAGGCCGAGTTCGTCGCCATCGGCGTGCTGAGCACGGTGCTCGCCGTGGCGGTGATCTTCATCCTCGTCTACTCGGTGGTCGACATCCTGCGGGGCATCGAGGCCCCACCGCACCTGATCGCCCTGCCGGTAGCGGCAGTGACCATGGCGACCAACGAGTTCCTCGCCCGCCGCGGCCACTGCGCCGCGCAGCGGGTGGAGAGCCCGGTGCTCGCCACCAACGCCGATCACAACCGGGCCGATGCCATCTCGGCGGGAGCGGCGATGGTCGGGATCACCGGGGCCTCCTTCGGCCTGCACTGGCTCGACCCGGCGGTGGCGATCTTCGAGACAGTGCACATCGTCTACCTCAGCGGCAGCTTGCTCGGTCACGCCCTGCGCGGGCTGATGGACACCTCGCTGCCCTCCGGCGCGGTGAAGTCGATCGGGCGTGCCTGCGCCGAGGTGCCCGAGGTCCAGCGGGTGCTTCAGGTGCGCACGCGCCAGGCCGGCCCCCAAACCTGGGCCGACGTGGCGCTGCGGGTCGACGCCGGGCTGAGCGTGGCGCGCACCGCCGAGCTGCGCCGCGAGGTCAAGCGGCGGATCCGCGCCGCGGTCCCCCAGACCCTCGTGATCCAGGTCCGCTTCGCCGCCTCGGACACGATCCACCTGCCTCTCGATCGTGCCGACCGCGCCGCGGCGGTGGTCCAGGGGGCGGGACATGTCTAGCGTCGATCGGTCGCGCTGCCCGCGCTGTGCCCGCAAGGTGCCGTGGTACGCCGTCTTCGGCAACCTGATCCTGACCTTCTACAAGGTCACCGTCGGCTGGCTCGGTGGCAGCCCGGCGCTGATCGCCGACGGCCTGCACTCGTTCACCGACGTCATCGGCACCTCGGTGATCATCGCCTCGACCCGCATCTCGTCCCAGCCCGCGGACGACGATCACCCCTACGGCCACGGCAAGGTGGAGTTCATGAGCTCCGCCTTCATCTACATCGTGCTGATCGTGCTCTCGATCGGCATCTTCGTCGGCGGCGTGCTGCTGCTGGTGCACTGGGATCTTCATCCGCCGAGGATCGTCACCTTCTTCGCCGCGATCGTCTCGGTGATCTACAACGTGTTGATGTATCGCCTCGGCCAGTGCGCGGGGCAGCGGACCCACTCGCCGGCGTTGCTCGCCAACTCGTTCGAGAACCGCGCTGACGCGATCTCGTCAGCGGCGGTCTGCGTCGGTATCGTGGCGGCGATGTGGATCCACCCCGCCTGCGACCCGGCGGCGGCGATGCTCGTCGGGGTGGTGATCTTCGTCAACTGCATCATCGAGCTGCGCAAGGCGCTCGCCGGGCTGATGGACCGGTCGCTCCCGCCCGAGGCGGTGGAGCGTATCCGCGAGGTGGCCGCGGGGCAACGGGGCGTCGTCGGCGTCACCTTCGTCAAGACGCGGCCGACCGGACACGGCTACTGGGTCGACCTCGGCGTGGCGGTCAAGCGAGGGACGCCGATGGTGCGGGCCGACGCCATCGCCGAGCAGGTCCGCGGGGCGCTGGTGAGGCGATCGCGACACTTCTCAAACATCGAGGTCTACGTGGTTCCAGAGGGGGCGCAGGCCTCGGCCTGAGCCCACCAGGCGCCACCTGGCGCAGGAGAGAGCTGAGACGATGACGACCAGGAGCGACGAGATGTCAAACAGCGCAGCAGCCAACCAGGCGGGCGTCTGCCGCTGCGGAGCGGTGCTCGCGTCGGGGGCAGCGGAGCAGGCTTGCCCGGGCGCCGGGGCGGTGGCCGCCGCCGGGGCGGTGGCGCCGGGCGGTCAGGCGAGGCCGGGCGGCGCGCCGAGGAGCCCGCTGAACGGCCACCGGAGCTCGCGCCTGCGCTTCGGCGTCGCCGGGCTGCTGCGTCGCTCCGAGCGGCTGGTCGATCGGATGGTGTCGGCCTACGAGCGGATCGCCTGTCTCGACGAGGAGGATGCCGCCGAGATCTACCTCTCGATGGGCAATGACCTGGCGCGCAGCGGCCGGCCGGCAGACGCGATCCAGGCGCTGGAGCGGACCCTCGCGCTGCAGCCGAAGAACGGCGCGGCCTGGTATCAGCTCGGGCTGACTCAGCTGCAGCAGGGCGGCGCCGAGGCGGCGTTGCACGCCCTCGACCAGGCGCAGCAGCAGGGGATCGACAGCTTCGAGCTGTGGTGCCACCGGGCCGACGCGCTGGCCGAGCTCGACCGCCGCGACGAGGCGGTCGAGGCCCTCGAGCGCGCGCTCGAGCAGCAGCCCGAGGCGGCCGAGGCCTGCTACCGCCGCGGCGTGTTGCTCGACCAGCTCAAGCGGTACGAAGAGGCGACAGCAGCCTTCTCGCGCGCGATCGAGCTGGCGCCGCGGGAGGTCAGCTACCACCAGAGCCTCGGCTTCAGCTACGAGAGCATGGGCCGGCGTGACGAGGCGATCGAGTGCTTCAAGCGCGCCCTCGACCTCGAGCGGCGGACCCGGTAGTCGAGCGGGGAACGACCAGCGACGATGCTATCGACCGAGCGGATATTGTCCCGACTCTACCCGGGGCGGCTGAAGAAGAAGCGCCGCCGCCGCCGGGGCCTCGGCCGCGTCGCCGCCTGGCTGCGCAGCAACCTCTGGAACCTCGTCTTCGGCTTCGGGCTGGTGCTGCTGTGGGTCATGGCACACCTGTATTACTACAACCGGCTGATCGACATGGAGTACGACATCCAGGAGGCCTGGGCTCAGGTCGAGACCCAGTGGCAGCGGCGCTTCAACATCCAGCAGAACGTGACTCAGGTGGTGCTGACCTACTCGCGCCACGAAAAGACCCTGCTGACCCAGCTGACCCGGCTGCGCACCGCGGCCATCGCCCCGCGACCGGGCGCACCGGG
>JAUVBO010000092.1 GCA_030591195.1 Pseudomonadota bacterium | reverse complement strand
TTGCGGATGTGGGGCATTAACTGTGCAAATACTTCCTCCCTCATCACTATGGGGAGGCCCAGCTGCTCCTCAGGATATGAGCGTGCCCGGCCGCCGGCTGAAGCAAACTGTCGGCGTTTCGTCGTGGTGTTGTCGGGTGAGGGAATTGCTTAATGGCGAAGCCTGAAGCTGGTGTGAAGCTCTCCGAGTATCTCACCAAGCACCTCTTCCGCGACGTCACCGCTTCGCTGGTCAACTTCGCCGTCTCGCTCCCGTCGTCGTTCGCCGTGCCGATCGCCTCGGGCTTTCCGCCGATCGTCGGCTTCCTGACGATGATCGTCGGCGCCTTCGTCGTCGGCCCCCTCTCCTCCTGCCGGTACCAGATCTCCAACGCCGCGGCGACGATGATCGCCGTGACCTGGGTCGTGATCGACCAGCAGGGGGTGGAGGTCTTCGGCGTGGTGGTGCTGGTCGCTGGCGTCTACCAGCTGCTGGGCGCGATCTTCAAGTGGGCCCGCTGGTTCGGGGCGATCTCGCCATCACTTGTCTTTGGCTTGATGACCGGCATCGGCGCGATCATCGCGCTGAGCCAGCTGCTGGTGATCCTCGGCACCTCGTCGCGAGGCAACGGCGTGGACAACCTGGTTGCGGTGGCCAGGGCGGTGATCGCCCTCTTCGGCGAAAACCGGGGTCAGGTCGCCTCGGTGGTGGTCGGGATGCTCGCTGCGGGCCTGGCCTTCGCCTGGCCGCGGCTGCCGGTGCGCCAGCTGCGGATCTTTCCGGGGACTCTCGCCGCGCTGATCGTCGCCACCCTGGTGGCCCACTACGGCGGGCTCTCGGTGCAGCGGACCCACGTGTCGAGCGACTTTTTCGGCCACATGCGGTTCATCGACCTCGAGGTGATGAAGGCGGTCTTCGACTGGAAGGTGCTGCTGGCCGCCCTGCCGATGGCCTTCCTCGCCAGCACCAACTCGCTGCTCGCCGCGACGATCCTCGATCGCGTGGGGCAGGGAAAGAAGACCGACTTCAATCGCGAGCTCTTCGCCCAGGGCGTCGGCAACATGGTCTGCGGCTTCGTCGGCTGCCTCTCGCTCGAGGGCGCGACCTCCAAGGGCGTCGCCAACGTCGAGGCCGGTGCCCACTCCCGCGTGTCGGTGATCCTGATGGGGGTCTGGGCGCTGGTGATGCTGACCTACTTCCCGATCGTGCTCGAGATGATCCCGGCGGTCGCCCTCTCTGGCGTGCTGTTCTACATCTCGCTGCGGCTGATGAACCTCCAGGCGGTCAAGCACCTCAAGCAGTACGGCAAGGGCGAGGTGCTGATCTACATCGTCACCGTGACCACGATGCTGGTGGTCGACGTCTCCACCGGCATCCTCGTCGGCTTCTTCGTCTGTCTGGCCAAGATCGTCTTCACCTTCTCGTCCGACCTCGAGGTGGTGATGGAGGGCAAGGAGGACGACGACCCGCTGGTGATGTCGCTCAAGGGCGCGGCGACCTTCCTCGCGCTGCCGAAGCTCAACGAGCAAGTCAAGCGGCTGCCGACCAACAAGCGGATCCGGGTCTCGCTGGACAAGGTCTATCACATCGACTATGGCTGCGCCGAGTTCCTCACCCAGTGGGCGCGGCGGCTCGAGGCCCACGGCGGCCTGCTCGAGGTGGACTGGCAGCGGGTGCGGACCCTCTACGCCACGGTGCGCAACCTGCTCGAGCGCGCGTCGGATGACGGTCGCGGCTGGCTGTCGATCCAGACTGGCCCGCTGGCGGGCAACCGCTATCGTCTCTACCAGAGCAACGTGATCGGCCGCGGAGTCGGCGCGGACATCAACCTCAGCGAGGATGGCGTCTCCGATCAGCACGCCTGTGTCTTCCAGAGCGACGAGGGGGAGATGGTCCTCGTCGACATGGGGAGCGCCGGCGGCACCTGGGTCGACAGCCAGCGCGTCGAGCGCGTCGAGCTGAAGGCCGGCCTGCGTTTCCGGATCGCCGACACCGAGTTCGAGTACGATCCGGAGGACGAGGACACGTCCGAAACGAAGGCAGACAGCGGCTCGTAGCGTCGTCCAGTCGCCGAGGAGCATGGCCCCGATGACTCGATATCGACATAGGCCGGAGCGGCAGCGGCCGGCTCGCTCGCTCCACGCAGGGATGGTGCTCGTCGTGGCGCCGCTGATCTTGCTGGTCGGGCTGGGCGTCGCGGCCGGTGAGAGCCGCCGGATCAGGATCAGCACCGGCAGCATCGAGGGGCTCTACTATCCCGTGGGCGGCGCGTTGGCCACGGCGGTCAATGCCCAGCAGGCCGGCGGCGTCTCGATCTCGGTGCTGCCCTCGGCCGGCTCCGAGGCGAACCTCAGGCGCCTGCTCGCCGGGGAGGCCGAGCTCGGCATCGTCCAGTCCGACCGCCTCTACCGGGCCTACAAGGGGGAGGGGGACTGGAAGGGCCACGGCGCCCAGACCAAGCTGCGGGCGGTGATGGCCCTGCACTCGGAGATCGTCACCCTGGTCGTCGGCAGCACCAGCGGCATCCTCGGCATCAGGGACGTCAAGGGCAAGAAGGACAACATCGGCGAGCAGGGCTCGGGCCACCGGGGCAACGCGATCGAGGTTCTCTCGCAGGTCGGCATCAAGTGGAAGACCGAGATCCTGCCCCACTCCCTGGGCATGGCGGCCTCGGCCCGGGCGATCGCCGACTACCGGATCGACGGCGCGTTCTTCACCATCGGCCACCCGAACCGGATCATCCGCGGGCTGACCGACGCCAAGCGCAAGGTCCACTTCGTCCCGCTCACGGGGATGGACTCGCTGTTCAAGAAGTACCCCTACTACACCAGGACACCGATCCCGGTGAACTTCTACCCGGGGGTCACCGCGAGCCGCAACGTCCGCTCGATCGGCGTCAAGGCGGTGCTGGTGACCACCACCGACGTCCCTGCCGAGACGATCTACGGGGTGACCAAGGGTGTGCTCGGGAACCTGAAGAACTTCCGCCTGCACCCACCGACGCTCAAGCTGCTGACCTGGAAGGGGATGGTCAACGGCCTGTTGATCCCGATGCACAAGGGCGCCAAGCGCTACGTCAAGCACAACAAGCCCAAGACCGAGGATCACTAGGCCCCGAGCACCGGCGCTCAGAGGTCGTCGATCACCAGGGGCTCGCGCTCGAGGAGGTAGGCGTCGATGGCGCGCTTGATCTCCGGGTGCTCCTCGCTGAAGCGGAGACCCATCCCGGACACCGCGTCTTCTGCGTCCGCTGCCGCGGAGCTCCGGCGGGACCAGACCACCTCGCAGTTGACCGCGCAGGGGCTGGGCAGCCCGGGCAGTGACAGCTCGACCTCGAGCAGCTCGCCCACTGCTCGTGGTTCGTCGGTGGCGACAAACAGCCCGCCGGCGCCGATGTTCTCGCTCGTCGCCGAGAAGAGGTTGTGCGCGCTCTTCCAGGTCAGCTCGACTCGCATCGCCAAGCGCGGGTAGCGGATCCGCGGCTCGCGCCGGAAGGCGATCTGCTCGGCGATGTGCTCCGCCTTGCGCACCTCGTAGGGGAAGCGCGCCAGCTCGACCTCGGATGAGCCGAGGTTGATCACGCCGTTGATCAGCAGCACCTGGTAGCTCAGCTCCTCGATCCCGTTCCAGAAGTGGATCCCCTGATAGATCCGGAGGTCGACGTCCATCCCGGCCAGCGGCAGGTCGTGGTCCGGGTTGGCGCAGATATCGGCGATGGTCTCGATCTGCTCGGGCAGGGTGATCGCCGGGACGAAGGGTGCGGCCGCTTCGACGCCGACGGCCGGCCGGTGCCGGTAGTAGGGCGTCGAGAGGTCGAACGTCCCGCTGTCGTTGCAGAAGGCGACGTGGCGGCTCTCGTGCTCCTCGAGCCGCAGCAGATTGTAGCCCTCGAGCTCCACCGGCAGGTTGGTGCCCGGCGGCAAGACCCCGCCGTAGGTCTGCTCCATCGCCCGCCGCACGGTGTCCTTGTTGCGCTGGAAGCGCGCGTTGACCTCCTCGTCCTCGAGCAGGAAGTCGATCAGGTCGTCGGCGGCGTTGAGCGGGCCGGTGAACTCGTAGCCTGGCCGGGCGAGCTGGGTCTTGATCTCGCCGGTGTGGACCTTCGCCTGGCGCATCGTCTCGGCGAAGGTCTCGAGCGTGCGGTCCATGCCAGCCGGATCGACGAACGGGTTGCCGCAGAAGGTGCTCACCAGCGGCTCGAAGATCTGGTCGTAGACCTCGCGGTCGAGCACCACCCGCCGGCGACCGCCGAGCTGCAGCCAGAAGACGTTGCGCATCACCTCGTAGTCGGTGCTCGAGACTCGCAGCAGCAGCTTCCCTTGCTTGACCTCGCGCCCGCGGAAGGCGGCCGCGACCACCTCGCGGGCGGCCCAGACGTCCCCCGCGCCGTCGCGGAAGCTGAGGCAGGTCCGCGCCTGGCCGTCGATCGTGGCCGGGCGCCACTCGAGCAGCTGGTCGAGGGCGTAGCGGAAGCGGACCACCAGCGCTCCCTCGCCGGCGAGCTCGAGGCCCGCGCGCAGGCTCGGCTGGTCACCGCTGGTCCCCTTGTTCTTGCGCAGGCCCCGGACCAGCACCTGCTTCAGCGCCTGGTGGGGGTCCTCGATCAGCTCCACCGCGCCGCCGGCTGGCGGCCGGCCCGGGCTCGGCGCCGCGTAGTTGTTGATGTAGAAGAAGCCGTTGACCCGGGTGGGCGAGAGCACCTTGCGGCGGTCGCAGATGCCGGGGATCGTCACCCGCGGGTTCTTCTTGTAGTACAGGTTGGAGAAGGCGCCGCGCTTGAGCAGGTCGCCGAACTGCCGCTGCCAGGTCTCGGTGATGTCGGTCAGGCGCATGAAGTCGCCGGTCTCGGTGCCGAAGGCGTAGATCTGGCCGTCGTCGCCGCGCCAGAGCGAGAGCATGTCGCCGGCGAGGATGTCGATCCGGTCGAGGACCACCGCCAGCCGCCCGCCCGAGACCATCTGCTCCATCATCGCGGTGATCGTCTCCGACTTGCCGGCGCCGCTGTCGGCGGAGAGGACCATCGTCTTGCGCATGCCGTTGCGGAAGGTGAAGGTGACCATCGAGCCGTGTACCGGCATCCCACCCATCGCCTTGACCCGCTCGTTGTGCAGCGTCAGCAGCGACTTCTTGAGGAAGCCGACATAGTCGGTGGCGTCCTCGCGGGCGACCCATGCGGTGGGCAGCAGCGCGCCGTCGTCGTAGCGGTCGATGATGTAGCCGGTCTTGTAGCTCTCGCCCATCAGCTTCGCCGGCACGCCGAACAGCAGCACGCCGTCCCACTTGAGCCGCTCGAGGTTCTCGCGCAGCTGAACGTCCTCGATCTGGGGGAAGAGGCGCAGCTCGTCGTTGATCTGGTGGAACATCGATCGGTGGCAGAGCAACAGGATCTTGAACGGCCCCACCTGGATCGCCTTGCAGACGTAGTCCGAGAGGGTCTCGTCCCGCGGCAGGTCATCCAGCCGCCGCTTGAAGTACGAGAGCGGCGGTGCCGCCCGCTCGGCCCGGCCGGTGAGCCGACGCTGGGCCGTGATCGTCTCGCCGGCCGCAGCAGCCCCGGCCGGCCCGGGCTCGATCGTGCCGGACGGGGCGTCCGGCCGGTCCGTCTCACCGTCGTCGCGGCGGATGAAGCCGTAGCGATAGTCACCGAGTCGCTTGACCGCGCCGGTGGTGTAGCTCGGGGCCGGATCGAGGGCGCAGGTCGCCCCGGCGACGGTCGAGCCGGCGACGATCTGGCGCAGGTAGCTCGGCAGCAGCTCGTGGGGCTCGATGCCCGAGAGCGCCTCGAAGCCAACCTCGAAGGTGTTGTCGGCGGTGATCTCGTCGCCGGGCACGCCGAAGGCGTACATCAGCTCGTTGATCAGCTGGTTGACCCGGTCGTTGATCCCGCGCAGGGCCGAGGTCTTCTCGGCGTGGGTCGTGCCCGGCTCGAGCGGCGCCTGGAGCATCTTCGACGTCCGCACTCCGTGCCACTCGGCGTAGAGCGCGCGCATCAGCTCGCGGAACGGCTGATCGATCAGCTGCCGGTCGCGGTAGGCGGTGAGGCAAGCGAGCGGCCCGTACTGGTTCTCCACCCGCTCGAAGGTCAGATCGGACTGGGGCAGCACCTCGCGGTAGACCTTCTTCAGCAGCCGCCGGTGCAGCACCCGGAAGGCGCGGCTGGCGAGCATCTCCGCGACCGTGTCGCAGACCTCGCCGATCTCGATGAAGACCTTGTCGGTGACCGAGCGGCCCTCCTCGATGCAGTAGACCAGCCCGCGCTCGCTCGGCTCCACCGACAGTCCCCGGCTCTGCTTGGTCGGCTCGGGGGGGTTGGCGGCGAGCAGCGGCTGGAGATCGTCGATCGCCGCCGCCATCGCCGCGAGCTCGCCAGGCGCGCCCTGCTCGTCGAGGTCGCCCTCGATCGGCCTCATCGGCCGGTCGAAGAGCGTCTCGAGCACCGCCTCGTCGCGGCCCGCCTCGTCGAACAGGCGCCAGTAGTGGCGCAGGATGCGGGTATAGACCTCGATCGCCTGGCCCAGCCGGTCGTAGCTGCGCTGGTCGCCAGCGATCCGCCCGCCGAACGCCATCCGTACGTAGCCGTCGCCGGCGCTGATCACGTCCACGCCGCGGGCGGCGGCGATCGCCTGCAGGAACGGCTCGACGCCCCGGGTGTCATCGCCGCCGCAGAGGCGGACGCAGCAGTAGAACGCACCCTGCGGCTCGATGAACTCGAGCTCCCGCTTGCTGCCGTCGAGGTCGGCGGCCGCGCGCAGCAGGGCCAGCTTGGTCTGGTCGAGCCGCTCCTGCACGTCGGTGCGCAGCCGCCGCTCGATCCGCAGGTGCTTGACGTCCTTGAGCACCACGCTGGCCGCCGCCGAGAGGTGGTTGACCAGCGCGCCGCGCTGCTCGAGCCGCAGCAGCCGCTCGTAGCCATCGAGCACCGTCTCGAAGACGGCCACCGGGAAGTCCTCGTCCTTGAGCCGCGAGAGCTCCTCGCTCAGCAGGCCCTTGAGCCGCTGCCAGGGGGGCGTACCGGCACCGCTGAAGTCGATCAGCTCGCCGGCCAGGCGCTCGACCTCGCGGGTCAAGCGCTTCGCCTCCTGCCCGCTCTCGAGCTTGAGCAGGGTGAGGTAGAGCGAGAGGAAGTGAGGCTCGGACGCGCGCTCGGCGACGAACGCCACCGCCTCGGGGACGTTTGAGTGCAGCAGCCCGGTCCGGTCTCCAGCCCCCTGCAGCGCCTTGGTCGTCGCCCCGACGGTCAGCAGGCGGACCGGCTTGTCGAAGTTGCTGCGGTGGGTCTGGTAGACCTGGGCGACGCTCTTGTCGCCCTCGCGGTCCTTGTGCTGCTTGGTCAGCAGCTTGTGGTACGAGTTGTCGTCGAGGACGGTGATCCCGTACTGGGCGGCGAGCTGCAGCAGCTTGAGCACCGTCTCGCGGCGGTAGACCACGCTGGTCGGGTTGTGCGGCGTGTTGAGCACCAGCAGCATCGTGCTGCAGTAGAGCTGGAAGATCTCGGGGAAGCGGCGGAAGAGGTAGCGGAGCTCCTCGAGCCGCGCGAGCAGCGCCAGTGGGTCGATCTCGTGGTGCCGGTTGAGCGGCAGGCTGATGGTGCAGAAGGGGGGGAAGTCCTTCTCGGGGAAGACGTCGTGGTAGGTCCAGCACATCGACGGCAGGATCAACGTCGGGTAGAAGTGGTCCTGCTCGATGACGTTGAGCACCGCCTCGATCTCGCTGACCGCCACCGGGTCGAGCTCGCCCTTGAAGTTGGCGACCGCGCGCTGGGCGCTGCGGATCGCCTGCTGGAACGGCGAGAGCCGGTCGCGCACCTTGCGGTCGACCTCGCCGACCCGCTTGCCGACCACTTCCTCGAGGTGGCCGTAGAGCGTGCGGAAGCCGCTCTTCGCCATCCGCCGCTTGATCCGCGCGGCGGCACCACCGGTGACGTTGCCGTAGGCGGCGCGGTCGA
>JAUVBO010000646.1 GCA_030591195.1 Pseudomonadota bacterium | reverse complement strand
GGTTGACCCGCCTCAGCCCGATCAGCCGTCACCGTCCGCCGGGTCCGCTGGCTCGGGTCGGGTCGGGAGCTTGATCCGTGGACTGTCGGGGTGGGGCCGGTAGAGGATCGCCACGTGGCCCACCACGCCGCAGAGGTTGGCGAAGGCGCGCTCGGCGAGCTCGGCGGCCATCGCCTTCTTGTCGGCGGGCCGGATCATCCGCGCCTTGATCAGCTCGTGGTCGAGCAGCGCCGCGTCCACCGCGTCGGTCACCTGCCCGGTGACGCCCGCCTGCCCCACCTGGACCACCGGCTTGACGTGGTGCGCCAGGCCGCGAAGGTAGCTCCGCTCGAAGCCGGCCAGCTCGCGGGGACGCGGGTACTGGCACTTGACTGGCGACTGCTGGTCCGGGCTGCTCTGTTGCTCGTTCGATTCGGTCATCGCGCAGGCCTCATAACGCGAAGCCGGCGCGTCCACAAGCACTGGCGGCGGGAGGGGTCAGTTATCGAGACAGCACTGGACGTGGCCCGGGCCGGGGCAGTGGCCAGCCTCGAAGCCCCGGGCACACGAAGAAACGTAGGTGTCGAGGCAGACCCCGCTGCTGCTGCCGACCTGGCAGGCCTGTCCGACGCCGTTGACCGTGCTCGTGCTCGTCGCGCCGTCGAGGCAGCACTGGACGTTGTCGTTGCCGGGGCAGTAGCCGGCCTTGAAGCCGGTGGTGCAGCTCGCCTGGTAGACATCCTGGCAGGTCCCGGCGTAGGTGCCGATCTGGCAGCTCTGACCCACCCCGTAGGCGGTGGTGTCGGTTGCCGGGGTGTCGGTTGCCGGGGTGTCGGTTGCCGGGGTGCCGGTTGCCGGGGTGCCGGGTGCCGGGGTGCCGGTTGCCGGGGTGCCCGTCAGGCAGCACTGGACGTTCTTCTTCCCGGGGCAGTGGTCGGGCTTGAAGCCGGTGGCGCAGGTCGAGTTGTTGGTGTCCTGGCAGGTTCCGCTGCTGGCGCCGATCTGGCAGGTGGCGCCAACGCCGGACACGGCCGTTGGGGTGTATGAGCCGCCGGTACCGCTGCAGGGCCCGGCCGCCAACGAGTCACTGACGCGCTCGACAGAGATCTGCTTGCAGTCCGACCAGCCGTAGCCGCTCTTGCCGAAGAGGTGCTTGGTCACCGCCGGCGAGACGTCGAGGATCCGCCCCTGGCCGCAGCGGCTGGCCGCCTTGGTCTCGACCCAGCCCGCAGGCCCGTTGTCGAGCACCCTAACGATGGCGCACTTGCCGTTGGCGGTGATCCGGATCTTCGCGTTGCACCCCCAACCGTACTGACCCGTGGAGTAGAACGCCGTGCCGTAGACCCGCGGCCCGCACGCGGTCTTGCCACCATAGGCGCCCGAGTCGCCCGGGCCTCCGAAGGTCGTCACGATATAGGTGCCGTTGGGGTACGGCCGGCGAAAGAAGGGCTCGCGCTCGTTGTCGTGGGCCGGATAGTCCTCGATGCCACCGCAGCTGGCGGTGGCTACGATCAAGATCGCTGGGACAAACCAGCGCAGTACCAGGCGGAACCTCGTCGACATGCTTCCTCCCTGAGTGGGTCCAGGCGAGGAATTGCACCAACCGTGCCAGGGGTGTCAGGGCCGGATACGGGCGTCAACGCGAGGGGTTGGCCTGACCGGCGGGTGCGCCAGACTGTCACTTGGGACAGTCTGTCCCGGCGGATCGAGTCAGCCTGGCTCGGCGGGAGCGGCACGCTTGCGGGGCAGCATCACCGTGAAGGTCGCCCCGCGGCCCAGCGCGCTATCGACGAGGAGCTCGCCGCCGTGGCGCTGGACCAGCTGGTAGGCGGTGGCGAGGCCCATGCCGAGCCGCACCCGCGAGGTCTGGATGTTGAACTGGAAGTCGAACAGCCGCTCGCGCTGGTCGTCGCCGATGCCAGCGCCCGAGTCGCTGATCGACGCCACGACCTTGTCTGCCGTGGCCCAGGTGGTCAGCGTCAGCGTGCCATCGCCCTTGATCGCCTTGACCGCGTTCTGCAGCAGGTTCATCAAGACCTGATTGATCTCAGCCGGGTTGCAGAACACCTCGGGCAGCTCGGCCTCGTAGCGACGCTCGACCTCAATCCGCCCCTCGATCTCGTTGCCCAGCAGACCGACGGCCGTGTCGAGAGCCTGGTTCAAGCTGGCGTAACCCTCCTCGGCCTCGTCGAGGCAGGCGAAGCGCTTGAGGCCGGTGATCAGCCGCTCGATGCGATCGATGGCCAGGTCGGCGGTGCTGCGGGCGTCGGCCAGGGCACGCAGCCCTCGCCCGTAGCCGCGGTCGTCGCGCAGCGCCTCGATCGAGGCGGCCTGGTCGATCGCCGCCTCGAGCTTGCGCGCGGCGCGCTCGCCGAGCTCGCTGGCGCTGCGGACCGCCGCCAGCGGGCTGTTGACCTCGTGGACGATGCCGGCGACCAGGTTGCCGAGCGCGCCCATCTTCTTGCTCTGGACCAGCCGGGCCTGGGCTTCCTCGAGGTGCGCCGTTCGCTCGCGCACCTGCCGCTCGAGGCCCTGGGACAGGTCCTCGTAGCGGTCGAACTGGTAGCGCAGAATCGCCCCGTAGAAGACCATCGCCGCCACCGCCAGCGAGGCCTCCATCAGGACCGGCGCCTGGTAGTAGCCGAGCTTCGGCAGCAGGATCCCGGCCACCAGCGCAGCGCCGTAGACCAGCGCGAGGCCGATCAGGTTGTGGCGCAGGAAGCGGCGCCGGGCGATCGTCTTGGCCTGCCGGATGGCCTCTATCAGGTAGGCGAAAAGCATCACCAGGCAGGCGCCCTGGATCCCGACGACGAGGTAGATCAGGGGCGTCGAGTGGATGTCGAAGCCGAAGCCCGGCACCCGCACGATGCCACGGACGATCAGCCCGGGGATCGAAAAGGCGACCAGCGTCACGATCGAAGACAAGGCGACGATGACGACGAAGACCCGCACCGAGACGCCGAGCACCCGGCGGCGAAGGTCGTCGATGTAGCCGCCGAGGACCAGCACGTAGTAGAGCGCGCTGCCGTAGACCAGCGGCATCGAGCAGACCATCAGCCGGAAACGGACGCGGAAGGCCTCGGCGGTCTCGGCCTGGCGGATCAGGAACGACAGCAGGCAGAACAGGCCGATGCCGGTGATCAGGCCGGCGAAGGCGATGTTCAGCCGGTCCCGGCGGTGGTTGAGCCAGATCGTCACCGCCAGGATCAGGCTCAGGACCGCGCCGACGAGCGATGGCAAGGAGTAGAGGTTCATCCAGGCGCTCTGCTGCTGCCAGAGTACCATAGGCCCGGTTGGTCACCGACCGATCCCGCTTCGCCGGCTCGCTCGGCTACGAGCTCGACAACGCGCGCTCCTTCCTGATGCTGATGCGCGGCTGTTCCTTCCGCTGCTGACGCCGCCGACCGCCCGCCGGACGTCAGGGGCAGCCCACGTCAGGGACGCTGGTAGCGGTGAATCTGACCGCCGTCGCCGACGAAGAATAGATCCCGGCCGTCCGCCGTGCCCCAGACGGCGCGCAGCGGCGCGCTGGGCGTCGGGGCGAGGCTGGTCCACGAGGCGCCGTCGAAGTGGTGGGAGCCGATCGCCGAGACGACGAAGAGGTCGTCGTCGGCCGTGCCCCAGATCGAGACCAGCGAGGTGCTGCTCGGTGGCGTCGCGCTCCCCCAGCCGCTGACCG
>JAUVBO010000360.1 GCA_030591195.1 Pseudomonadota bacterium | reverse complement strand
GCCGTCGCGGGCTGGCCAGGGAACTGTCCAGGGGCTGGCTCCCCAGGGAGTCATTTCGAAGCTGGAGTCGTTTCGAAGCTAGCGCCGCGGGGGCGATCGAAACGATACTG
Source organism: Pseudomonadota bacterium (assembly GCA_030591195.1). The sequence goes on along the minus strand of JAUVBO010000360.1, from coordinate 4,884 downwards.
AGAGGACCGTATTGCATGGAGGAACGAAGATGATCACCCGTGCCCGCTGGCTCGCCATTGGCGCGGTGTTGCTGCTCGTCGGCTGTGGCGAGACGCCGCAAGGCCGTCCCGCTGACACCGGGACGAGCGATCAGGGCCCCGGCCTCGATGCCGTGGCGTCGTCGGATGGTGTCACTGCGGGCGATCTCGCCGCTCAGGATGCGGGGCCAGGCGTAGACGCGACGCCCGCTGCCGACGCGCTGCCGGCCGCCGACACGTCGTCACCCGACACCGGTGTCGCCAAGTGTACGCTGACGCCGAGCGGGCCGGTGGAGGCCCAAAAAGACGGCGAGGTGATCGAGAACCTGCTGATCACCGCCAAGGGCCAGCCGGCGATCCGGGTCGAGGGCAAGAGCAAGGTAACGATCCGCAACGTGCGGATCCTCCACGAGGACGGGCAGGGCATCGTGCTCAGCAACGCCGACGACGTGACCATCGAGCAGGTCTCGATCGAGCACACCGGCGCGCCGCCCACCGGCGCCAATGCCTCGGAGGAGAACAACATCACCTGCTACCAGTCGGCGCGGGCGACCATCGCCCACGTCCGGCTGACCCGCGGCTCGACCGGGATCTACCTCATCTCCTGCCCCGAGTCGAAGCTGAGCTTCATCGAGGGCCACGACATCCGCGGCCCCTTTCCACGGGGGCAGCTGGTGCAGTGGGACAAGTCGGACGACGGGCTGCTCGAGGACTTCTCGGTGATCAATCCGCAGACGTCGTGGCCCGAGGACAACGTCAACGTCTACCAGAGCAACAACCTGACGATCCGCCGGGGCCTGATCGACGGCAACAACTCGCCGAGCGGCGTGGGGGTGATCTTCGACGGCGGCGACGCCACCGGGCTGGTGGAGGACGTGGACGCGATCCGGATGGGCAACGGCTGCTTCTCGGCCTACGACGGCGGCGACGGGACCATCTTCCGGCGCACGCGCTGTCGCGAGAACATCTGCGGCGACCAGGGACGCGGCGTGCCCCTGTCCAACGCGCTGATGTGGGCCGGCCAGCCGGGCCTGACGCAGCTGCGCATCGAGGACTCGAGCTACTTCGCCTCGTGCAACGACAACCTGGTCTGGCCCCAGGACTCGTTTGCGGTGGTCGAGCTGAACGAGGTCGACTTCAAGCTGCGGGCGGCGATCGTCAACACGTTCTGCTGGGATTAGGCGCTCAGGCCGAGGCGTCGGGATCGGCGGTCGGCCCCGCGTCCGGTGCCGGGAACGGCGCGGCATACATCGAGGCGTTGGGCGGGGCGGCGTCGGCCGGGAACGGCGCGCCGTACTTGTCTACCGGGCCTACGTCTGGCTCTTGGTCTGCGATGGCGGCGTCCGGCTCGAGGAACGGCGCGCCATAGCGCGCCTCAGAGGGGGGAATCGGTGGGCCCGGAATTGGCGGGGCCGGGGGATTCACCCCTGGAGGCGCCGGCTCGACCAGCGCCGCGTCCGCCGTGAGGGCGGCATCATCCCCTGGCTGTTGCACCACCCGCTGGCCATCGCAGCCGCCGAGGCCGAAGCCCAGGCCCAGGGTCGCAGGCAAGACCACCTGCTTGGCAGCCTGCCTGAGGAACGCCGCCACTCTGCTCTTGATCTCGCTGTCTTTCATGGGGTCGAGAAAAGCAAGAAGCACTCCAGTGAAGCGTCCTTTGATTACGGGCTATTGCGTGACCAGGGTCTCAGAAATTCGCGGTCTGGCTGGGCCCGCGCTGTCGCTTATCTGGGGTATGCGTTCAACGGACGGTGTAGCTGAGCATTGGGGATGTCCCCCCTCGTCGCCCCATGCGGGCCCGAAGCGTAACCTACGGCTTGCGAATCCGGAGCCGGTCACTTCATGTTGATTAGGAGGTAGCGCTGCATCTCTAGCCTCCGAGGCCCCCCGTGGATCTTGGTGGTGCCTGCCGCAGGTCGACGCCGTCGTCGTCGCTCGACCGGAAGACCTCTTGGACCCGTGAAGCGAGCGGCCGCATCGATTTAGGACCGCCCGTCTTAAATCGTTTCGTCCGCCCTGGCGGCCGCATCGGCGTTGGATGCGCCATCCAGCGCTGCAACGGCCGCATTGGCGGCCGCATCGATTTAGGACCGCTCGTCTGAAATCGCTTCGTCCGCTAGTGGAGCCTTGACAGCCTTGAACCCTCAAAAACCCACTAGTACTGCGACCTATCTAACAGGCCTGCTGCCTATCCGGCCCTTTGCCCTCATGCCGCTCTGGTGCGATGCGCCGCTCTGGCGCGATGCGCCAAGCTGTCCCGTGCGAGGGCGGGCCACCGTGGCGCATGGTCCTCGACCTTCTCTCCAACCGTTCGTAACGGAAAGGTTTTTTGCAGTCCGATCGCATGGCACGTGCCGTGCTTTTCTTCGGCCTACGCCAAGAGCGACAGGAGCAGCGATAGATGAGCATCACCAGCACGACCCGGACGTTGATCGCGGCAGTATCGATGGTGGCGGTGGGCGTGACGGGGTGTGGTGAGCTCTTCTCCGACGAGGGGCGTTGCGTTGGAAAGTGCGACGGCACCGAGGCCACGCGAGCGCCGACGATTGTCAACGGCCAGAGCGACCTGGGCCATTCCTCGGTGGGCACGCTCAACGACGAGTGCACCGCGACCCTGATCGGCGCGCGCACGGTGCTCACCGCGAGCCATTGCATCACCATCGCCACCACGACCTTCCGGGTCGGCGGCGCGACCTACGCCGGCACGACGCTGAAGCATCCCCAGTACAGCGACGGCACCCTGGCCAACGACATCGCCCTGGTGTTGCTCTCCGAGACCCCGACGGTGGCCCCATCGCCGATCCTCGACAGCGCGCCGTTCATCGGCCAGCGGGTGGCGATCGTTGGCTTCGGGGTCACCGGGGAGGACGCCCAGGACTTCGGATCCAAGCGGGTGGCCTCGAACAGCATCTCCACCGTCACCGGCGCCCAGATCACCTTCATCGGCGCCAGCGGCGCCGTGGGCAACCACTGCTACGGTGACTCGGGTGGTCCGGCGTTCGTCACCCACAACGGCGTCGAGGCGGTGGCGGGCGTCACCTCCTACGGCAACGGCCCCTGCGGGATCGACGGCGTCGACACCCGGGTCGACGCCTACAAGGACTGGATCGTCTCGGCCGCCAACGGTGACGTCCGTCTGGCCAGCCAGGGAGCGGTCGCGCCCGCGCCGACCCCGCCCCCGCCCCCGACCCCGGCCCCTCAGCCCGCCGAGCCCGCTGGCCCGCAGCCGACCGAGCCCGGGATCGACCCGTCTCCGGCCGTCGCCGACGACGTCGGAACCCCCTGTCAGGTCGCGGCCGACTGCCGGACCGGCATCTGTGCCGCCCACCCCGCGGGCAAGGGCGGCTTTTGCACCCAGCGCTGTGGCGAGGGCAACGGCTGTGCTGGCGGCGCTGTCTGTTACCCGAGCGCCGATCCGATCCTGAGCGTCTGCGGTCCACCGGTGGGCGGTGGTGCGACCTCGAACCCGTCGACCACCGGCGGCGAGGGTCTCAACATCACCGGCGTCGGCTGCGCGGTGGGCGCTGGCGACCCGTCCGCCTCGGCCCGCGGCCTACTGCTGATGCTCCTGGTCCTCGTGATGGCCCGGGCCTCCCGGCCCTCGAGGCGGCGGGTCCGCCGTCCCTAGTACCGGCGGGCCTCCGGCGGCCGATCGAGGCTTGCCGCCGCTGCGCTTGCCGCGCCCGTCGCGCGGCGGCACGGCGATCTTCAGCGCGCGGATCTTGCGATAGAGCGTCGAAGGATCGATGCCCAGCTCCCGCGCGGCGCCGGCGCGGCTGCCGTCGTGCTTCTGGAGCGCCGCGGCGATCAGGGTCCGCTGGGTCTCCTTCAGGTCGAGTCCTTCGGCGTGGGCAGCTGCCGCCTCGCCCGCTCCCTGTCGCAGGTACGGCGGCAGGTGGTCGATCTCGATCAACCGCCCGGCGCAGAGCACGAAGGAGTGCTCGATCACGTTCTCTAGCTCGCGAACGTTGCCCGGGTAGTCATGCTCCATCAGCGCCGACAGCGCCGCGGGCGAGAGGCCCTCGACCTGCTTGCCCTGCAGGCGGTTGTGCTTGTCGAGGAAGTGCTCGACCAGCAGCGGGATGTCCTCCCAGCGCCGCCGCAGCGGAGGGATCTCGAGACGGACGACGTGGACCCGGTAGAACAGGTCCTCGCGGAACCGCCCCTCGCGCACCAGCTGCCCCAGGTCATGGTTGGTGGCGGCGACGACCCGCACGTCGGCGTCCACCGGATCGATCGCCCCGAGCGGATCGAAGGACCGCTCCTGCAGCACCCGCAGCAGCCTCACCTGCATCGCGGGCGAGACATCGCCGATCTCGTCGAGCAGCAGGGTGCCGCCCCGGGCGAGGGCAAAGCGACCGGGCTTGTCCTGGCGGGCGTCGGTGAAGGCGCCCCGGACGTAGCCGAACAGCTCGGACTCGAGCAGGCTGTCCGGCAAGGCGCCGCAGTTGACCGCGACGAACGGCCCCCGCCGGCGAGACGAGAGGTTGTGGATCGCGCGGGCGAACAGCTCCTTGCCGGTGCCGCTCTCGCCCTCGACCAGCACGGTGCTCTCGCTGGCGGCGATCTGGGGCAACAGGTCGAACAGCTGGGTGATCGCCGGGCACTTGCCGACGATGTCATTGAAGCTGTGTCGCTGCCTCAACTCGCGCTTGAGCGCCTCCACCTGCCGCAGATCCTGGAACGTCTCGACGCCACCGATCACCACGCCGTCGGCGTCGCGCAGGGCCGCCGCCGAGACCTTGATCGGGATCCGCTCGCCACTGGCGTCGACGATGTAGACGGTCTCGTTGACGTTCGGCTCGCCGGTCGACAGTGGTCCGCGCAGCGAGCAGGCCCCCTCGCAGCACGTCGCCCGCAGCACGT
>JAUVBO010000226.1 GCA_030591195.1 Pseudomonadota bacterium | reverse complement strand
CGGGGTCGAGGACAAGCTCGACCGGTGCCCGAAGGAAGCCGAGGACAAGGACGGCTTCCAGGACAACGACGGCTGCCCCGACGTGGATAACGACGGAGATCTGATCCCCGACGCGCGCGACAAGTGCCCGCTCGAGGCCGAGGACAAGGACACCTTCCAGGACGACGATGGCTGCCCCGACCCGGACAACGACGGCGACGGCATCCCCGACCTCAAGGACGCCTGCCCGTTCAAGCCCGAGACCAAGAACGGCTTCAAGGACGACGACGGCTGCCCCGACGTGCCCGACCAGGACGGCGACGGGGTCGAGGACAAGCTCGACCGGTGCCCGAAGGAAGCCGAGGACAAGGACGGGTTCCAGGACAACGACGGCTGCCCCGACGTGGACAACGACGGGGACGGTGTGCCCGATCAGTTCGACAACTGCCCCAACAAGCCCGAGGACGTCGACGGGTTCAAGGACGACGACGGCTGCCCCGACACCGACAACGACTCCGACGGCATCCCCGATAGCGCGGACAGATGCCCCAACAAGCCCGAGACGATCAACGGCATCAGGGATCTCGACGGCTGCCCCGACGCGGGCAAGTCCAACGTCAAGATCACCGAAAAGAAGATCGAGATCCTCAAGAAGGTCTACTTCGCCACTGGCAGGTCGAGGATCAAGCGTCGCTCCTACAGCCTGCTAACCGAGGTCGCGCTGGTGCTGCGCGCCAACCCGCGAGTGCGCGGCGTGCGCGTCGAGGGTCACACCGACAGCCGCGGCAACCCTGGGAAGAACAAGAGCCTCTCCCAGGCGCGCGCCGAGGCCGTGCGTGACTTCCTGATCAAGCGCGGCGTCGAGCCCTCACGCCTCTTCGCCGTCGGCTACGGGCAGGAGCGGCCGATCGAGAGCAACATGACCCGCAAGGGCCGGGCGACCAACCGCCGCGTCGACTTCACGATCCTCGACGTCGCCCCGGGACCGAAGAAGTAGCAGCCCGCGACTCTCTCGCCCCAGAGCTATCCTGAGTCGATCAGGCCATAGTTGTTCGGAGCGCCTGAAGGGCGGTCACGGGTAGGAATCAACCCGTCCAGAAGGACGACGGAACGGCGAAGAACATGTCGGTGCCGCCGTCCTCCGCGCCCTTCTGCGGCTCCTCGGGGGCCTTGCCGCCGGGGTGGGCGGTGAGCGAGAACATCCTCAACCCGCTGGTGTTCTTCTGCTCGTAGACGCTGATCACCTCGAGCACCCGGCCCGGCAGCAGGTTGAGCACTATCCGTGAGGCCTTGGTCGTGGCCAGACGAACGCCGGCGCTGGCGTCCTTGTCAGCGCTCTTGTCGAGATCGCGGATCAGCGACTCGCGCGTGAGGCTGCCGTAGCGATCACGCACCGACAGGTAGAGGTGTGACCCCCGCCTGGCGTAGCGCAGCGAGACACTCGCCGGCGCGTTGCGCGTGGAGCAGGCACCGAGCGCCGTGTCCTCGAAGACCGGTTGGTCCTGGGCATCGACCGGCACCGCGTACATGGCGTGGTTCAGCAACAGCTCGGCCGCCTCGGGGGCCGCGGCCGCGGCCCGGTGGCCCCTGTCCCTCCGAGCGAAGGCGCCCACCCGCGACAGCGCCTGGCTCCGATCGTCAGCCGAGACGACGCGCCGGTAGCCCATCTCCCACTCGAGCCCGAGGTAGCGCTCGAGACCAAAGCAGTCCCCGGTGGCCAGCTTGATGCCGATGTGGCGCAGGTGGGCGATCTGCTTGCTGTCCAGCGGGTTGGTCAGCAGGTGGTGAATTCGCCGGTCCTGCTTCATCCACCGCACGATCTCTTCCACCGACAGGCTCTGCACCACGAGGATCACGTGGGCCGACGGCGGCAGCTGCTGGAGCACCGGCTTTGGATCGGCAAACCCCTCGCCGAGCTGACAGACCGCGAGCCGGTATTCATCGTAGTCCGTCGGCCGGTCGTCGCCGACGTGGACGTCGATCTTGAGCTTCACCACCGCCATCGCCTTGGCGATGTCATCGCCGACCGACCGATCGGCCGCTGCGACCAGACTCCTGCGTTCCATGTGGTCTCTCTGCGCTGAAGGAAAGGAAGCTCGAAGTGTACCGGTTGCAGATCTCGCGATCAACCGGCCCGGCTACTGGAGATAGTCGCCATAGAGCACCCGCCACAGCGCGGGGTTGACCTGCTTCAGCTCGCGACTCGGGTCGGGCAGCTTGTGGATGCTGGCCGGGTAGATGATCTCCTTGTCGGTCTGCTTGAGGAAGTAGTCCGGTTCCCTGATGTGCGGCTGGACGGTCCAGGTCGAGCGGTCGTGGGGGTTGTGATAGACCGACGCGACGCGGATCCGCTCGTGGGACAGGTTGCGCCGCAGCGACTCCTTGAGCCGGATCACCACGTCGTTGACCAGCCGTCCGGCGCGGAAGGTGGTGTCGATGATCAGCACCCGATCGTCCTTGCCGATCCGGTCGGTGAGGTAGTGCAGCCCGACGATCAGGTTCTGAAAGCTAACCCGCGTCGGGGAGGTGTTGATGCTGATGTGATCCGGCGCCCGGTGGGACGAGCCGGTCTTGCGCAGCATGTACTTGTAGACCTCGTGTACCGGGAGGCCGGCGAGCACGCCACCCGGCCAGAGAGCGATGAGGAAGTCGGGGTGCCAGTCGTCGTGGGCGATGTTGATCCCGAGCCGGATGCAGTCGAGCATCAGCTCGTTGGCCGAGAGGTAGACATAGGGCTTGTCCGGGTCGCACTCGAGCACCGTCGGCTCGGTCGGCCCTCCACGCAGCAGCCGCCAGATCTCGGGCGACTTGTCCTCGAGACGGCGGTCGTCGGGATCGTCGTCGGAAACCAGGTCCGCCAGCTCGTGGGGGTAGTCGATCCAGACGTCCTCTTCGATCTCGTGCAGGGCGATCAGCGGCAGCTCGGTGTAGGCCGAGCGTCCCGGCTTGTGGTGCACGGTCGCCACCCGGATCTCGGTCGGAGCGTTGGCCCGCGCCATCTTGCGCAGCAGCTCGACGATTCGCTTGATCGTGTTGCCCGACTCGTAGACGTCGTCGATGATCAGCAACCCGTCCTCGGGACAGATCACCTGCACCAGGTGCTCGAGGTTCTTCACCGTGACCTGGCCCTGCTCGCCAATGCCGGTGTAGGAGTCGGTGGCGATGGTACTGTGGCTCAGCTGCAGACCGCGGGAGCGGAAGTAGCCGTCCACGCCGAGGCCCACCGGAGTGCCGCCGCGCCAGATCGAGATCGCGTGCTTCGGCCGAAAGCCGCTGTCGTAGATCTTTTTGCCCAGCCGAAAGGTGTCGAGCAGGAAGGCGTCGGGGTCGATGTGGAGCATCTTCATGCGAGGCATCCTAGCACTTCCCCTCCTCAGATTTTTGTGATCCGACTGTGCCGCGCCGGACTTTCTTGCGGCCGACTACGCACTGCGTCAAAACGAACCCACCCCGAATCAAAAGGCAAACCGCGATCGTCAAGAACGGTACGTGACTTGCAATCTCGCCACCGGACGTTTCGAGGGAGAAGCCAATGGACGCCATCACGAGAGATCGACACCACCGCCGCCAATTCCGCCCCACACTGCTAGCGCTGCTAGCGCTCGGGCTGGCCTGTGGCGACGGCAGCACCGTGGCGGAAAACCCGCTGGTACCCGGTCAGACCGAGTTCACCAACAACGAGCCGGGCGGCAGCGACGGGCGCTACGGCCCGGGCGACCTGGCAGGCGGCGCCGGAGAGGCATCCAACGACGCCAACAGCCCGGCGGCTCCTCCCTCTCCCGAGCCCCCCCAGGGCCGCACCGGCGAGGTGGAGGAGGCCGACATCTACCGGGTCGACAACAACCGGCTGTTCTACCTCAACACCTACCGGGGCTTCGTGATCTACGACCTGAACGATCCGAAGCAGCCCAAGCGCGTCTCGCGCCTGCCGGTGTTCGGCTATCCGATCGAGATGTTCATCAGCGGCAGCACCGTCTACGTCCTGCTGCGCGACGCGCTCTACCTGAGCCAGAAGAAGGGCAAGCTACAGTTCGAGCGGCACAACGTCTCGCAGCTAGTGGCGATCGACATCAGCGACATCAAGCAGCCGAAGGTGCTGCAGACGGTGGACATCAAGGGGATGCTGCGCGAGGGCGTCTCGCGCAAGATCGAGGACACGGTCTACGTCGTCTCCTACCTGCCGCAGCACTACTACTGGGGCTGGAACTACGCCAAGCCGGACGACGAGGACCAGGAGCAGGCCTGGGTCTACTCGTTCAACGTCGCCGACCCGAAGAACGTCAAGCTGGTCGAGAAGCTGAAGGTCTTCGAGGGCGGCAGCTACAACTACCACGACGACGTCACCGGGGCGAGCGGCCACCGCAGCTTCAGCCAGGTGGCGATCTCGGCCACCTCGAACACGCTGATGGTGGTGGAGAACTGGCGGCTCAGCGGCTACGTCCCCGACAGCACCGGCCGCTGTAGCAGCTACCAGAGCGGCCAGGAGGCGGTGGTCTCGATCGTCGACATCAGCGACCCGAGCGGCAAGATCCAGCTCTACTCGCGGTTCAAGACCGCCGGCGCGCTGACCGATCAGTTCAAGATGACCTACGTCTTCGACGAGGCGAGCAACAAGGCGACCTTCTTCGGGATCTTCGCCCGCCGCGAGTGGTCGGGCTCCAACTGCCAGGGTAGCTCATACATCGCCAACACCATCGAGGCCTGGGACGTGACCGACGGCGGCAAGCCGAAGGTCGCCAGCGCGCTCAACTTCGGCAAGCCCGACGAGACCGTCCGCGGCAGCGCCTTCGACACCGAGCGCAGCGTGGCCTACGCGATCACCGCGCGCCAGATCGACCCGCTCTACGTGATCGACATCTCCGATCCGACCAAGCTCAAGGTGCTGTCGGAGATCGACGGCCTCAGCGGCGACATGAACGTCTTCCGGCTGATCGAGGGCCGACAGTTCTTGATCGGCATCGGCCGCGACGGCTCCGAGACCTGCACCGGGTTCGCCGGCCAGGGCGACACCCGGGCGACTCAGGTTGCCGTGAGCCTGATCGACGTGCGCAAGCTCGACGCGATCCGGCTGGTGCAGCGCCAGTGCGTCGCGGTCAAGGACGCCGAGTGGATCGGCTCGGCCGTCAACTGGAACCTCGACCAGGCGCACAAGATGATCGGCATGCACTCGGACGGTCAGGCGAACCTGATCTCGGTGCCGGTCTACTACTACAAGAAGAACGGCGATGACGACTGGTGGTGGTGGTACACCCAGGAGACGGCGGTCGGACTGATGAGCTGGGATCTGACCCAGTACGACGAGACCAAGGACGAGAAGCAGCAGCAGGTGCTGCAGAACCACGGCACGGTGGTCCACCCCCACGGCCAGGTCCGGCGCTCGATCATCTTCACCCACCAGGGCGCCAGCGACAGCCGGGTGATGATCAACCTCTCGGACACCCACATCTCGCTGACCGACATCGACGACCTGGCCGCGCCGAAGGCCCTGTCGACGATCGAGGTCGCGCCCTACTACAGCGAGCTGTTCCGCTTCGGCGACTACATCGTCGAGCACATCCGCCAGGGTGAGTACTGGGCCAGCAGCCAGAGCAAGTCGGAGTCCCGCATCAAGAAGGCCGGCGGGCCGACAGCGCTCGAGGACGCGACCCCGGTGGCGACCTTCGCCGTCGGCCAGGTCCAGCGCGTGATCAAGCACCAGGACAAGCTGGTGCTCTTCCGGATGCTGCCGAACGAGGCGTCGACCAACCAGGGCGGCTACTACTACCCCGAGGACACCCAGGTGCTGGTCTACGACCTGTCGAACCCGGCGAGCCCGAAGGCCGGCGGCGAGGTGACCTTCGAGGGCAACCTGCTGCCGTACTACCACTACTGGTGCGGCGGTGGTGGGT
>JAUVBO010000834.1 GCA_030591195.1 Pseudomonadota bacterium | reverse complement strand
TGGTGATCGAGGTCGCCCTGGGTCGCCCCGGGCCGATCCAGGGCGGCATGGTCCACCCCTACCTGCGCCGTCGCCGCGGCGAGGAGCCGGTGGACTTTCCGCACCCGAAGCTGCGGCCGATCCTCGCCCGGACCCTCGGCGTGCCGATCTTCCAGGAGCAGGTGATGCGGATGGCGGTGGAGGTCGGCGGCTACACCCCGGGCGAGGCGGACCAGCTACGGCGTGACATGGCGGCCTGGCGGCGCAACGGCCGGATGAAGCGTCACCAGCAGCGACTGTATGACAAGATGCGCGAGAGCGGCATCGACGAGGCATTCGCCAAGCGGATCGTGAAGCAGATCGAGGGCTTCGGATCCTATGGCTTCCCCGAGTCCCACGCCGCGGCCTTCGCCCACCTGGTCTACGTCTCGGCCTACCTCAAGCGACACTTCCCTGCCGAGCTCACCTGTGCGCTGGTCAACGCCCAGCCGATGGGCTTCTACCAGGTGGCGACGCTCGTCTCCGATGCCCACCGTCACGGCGTCGCGATCCGTCCGGTGGACGTCGCCCAGAGCGACTGGGATGCTCGGCTCGAGCGAGACGCTTCCTCGACCGGTGGGCTCGCCCTGCGGCTCGGCCTGCGCTCGGTGCGCGGGCTGGCCGAGGCGGCTGCCCGGAGGATCATCGCCGAGCGGGAGGGGCAGGGGGGCTTCTCCTCGGCAGGTGAGCTCGCCGAGCGCTGCGAGCTCGCCCGCAAGCAGCTGATGCAGCTCGCCCTCGGCGGCGCCCTCGGCTCTCTCGCTGACCGGCGCGAGGCGATCTGGCAGTGCGCGGCCCTCGGCGCGCGCGCCTTCGCCGGTGGCAATGACCTCGTGGCGAACCTGATCGACGAGCCGAAGGTGTCGTTTGCACCGCTGCCGGTGGCAGAGGAGCTACGGCTCGATCACTTCTACGCCGCGAGCTTCGTCGAGCGGCACCCGATGCAGCTCCTGCGCGCCTCGTTGCGGCGACGAGGCGTGATCCGCGCGAAGGACCTCAAGCGCGTCCGGCCGGACAGCAGGGTCGCCGTGGCCGGGCTAGTGCTCGTGCGTCAGCGACCCACCGGTCCGGGTGGCGTGGTGTTCATGGCCCTCGAGGACGAGACCGGGCTCTGCGACATCGTGCTTCGCCCCCAGACCTTCGAGCAGCACCGGACGCTGATCTGCCTGGCCGAGATGCTGCTCATTCGTGGCCGGGTCCAGGCCGACGGCGATGCCCGCAGCCTCCTCGCCAGCAGCCTGCAGAATCTCACCCCCGAGCAGCCCTTCGAGGTCCGCGCGCGCGATTTTCACTGATCCGGATCTCCGCGGGCGATCCGCTCGAACTCCGGAAAGAGCACCGTCTCCTCCCGGCGCGCGCGCGCAGTGAGCCGCGCGCAGAGGGTGCCGAACTCCTGGGCGACCTCGAAGTCCCCGCTCCCTTCGAGGCGGGCGCTGAAAAAGCGCCGGGCAAGGTCCGAGATCTCGCGGGACTCGGCCGCGAAGAAGTCGAGCGTCTTCTTCAGCCGTGGCTCCCGCGTCGCCACCGCCCGCAGCCTCGGGTAGACCTCGTCGTCCTCTCGCCCGAGGTGACCGACCACCATCTCGCCGAGCTGGGCCAGGGCGGCCCGACCCGCATCAGACGCGGCGCCAAGCGTCTTGATCGCGTCCAGACGGTGAAGGATCTCCACGTGTTCCTGCCTCAGCTTCACGAGCAGCGTCGACATTGATCCTCCCAAGTTGTGCCCTTTGTAATCCTACAATGAATTCGGTACGCCGCGTCTCGAATAGTGACCCTTTGGGATTTTTCGAGCACGACACCACTTTTCGGGAACTCCCCTGGCAAGGAACTCGTAGCGCGGATGACCAAACGATGACGGTCTGAAAGCAAAAGGAGAAGGTGATCATGCGAAAAACCACAGCGATTATTGGAAGCTTAATCCTCGGCACGCTGGCACTGGCCGCTTGCGGGGACGCTGCGGATACTCAGGGACGACTGGTCGTGCTGCTGACCGACGCGCCAGGCGACTTCGAGCAGGTGCCGATCGAGATCACCGCCGTCCAGGCCCGCTACATGGGCGAGCAGGTCGCTGACGAGAACCAGTACCACAAGGCCGCGCCCGCAGGGGACCAGAGCCAGATCCAGACCCAGGACGGCGAGCAAACCCAGACCAAGAGCCAGGAACAGACGGGCGAGGGCGAGTGGCTGCAGCTGATGAAGAAGGCCCAGCAGCAAGACCTGCTGCAGCTCCAGGACGGCAAGACCGCCGCCATCGGCGACGTCGACGTGCCCGGGGGGTATTACGACCGTGTCCGGCTCAAGCTGGCCAAGGCGCAGGTCGTCGTCGACGGCGAGACCTTTGACCTCGAGGTGCCGGCCGAGGGGATCGAGTTGGCGTTCAAGTTCCAGCTCAAGGGCGGCGAGGGGCACGAGATGACGATCGACTTCGACGCCAAGAAGAGCGTTCAGAAGAAGGCCGACGGCAGTGGCTACGAGCTCAAGCCGGTGGTCGAGGTCAAGCAGTACCGACACACCAACCGCACCAGTACCGGCGAGGGTGACGGCCAAGGCGAGCCGCCCGCCGACGCCGAGTGCGCGGACGGCGCCTGCCAGCAGGGCGTGCCGCCCGCCGACGTTCCCGCCGACGGCGAGTGCAAGGACGGCGAGTGCCAGCAGGCCGAGCCGAAGGCCTGACCCGACCAACCCCGCCGACCCCGCCGACCCCGCCGACCCCCCCACCACCTAGTCAAGGCTACTGCGTCATCGGACCCCGCGGCGAGCGCGCCCAGGCGGCGATGACGATCGTGCGCTATCATCAACCGACGATGCGCGCACGGCCCGCTCTAGGGATTCTCCTGGTCCCCTTGATCTCGATGGTCCTCTGGCTGCCCGACGCTGCCGCCCGGCGCCGCTCACGGCGTGCACGCGTCGACCCGGTGCCAGCGCGGATCAGCGCCGCCGAGCGCGCCTTCGCTGCTTTGGAGTTCCGCCGGGTGATCGAGCAGCTCGGGCGCGTCCCGCGGCAGCATCGTCTCTGGCGTCGAGCGCGTTTCCT
>JAUVBO010000862.1 GCA_030591195.1 Pseudomonadota bacterium | reverse complement strand
GAGCGAAGCTGAAACAAAGCAAGAGCCGGAGGAGCCCGAGGTCGAGCTCGTCACCATCAAGGTCGATGGCAAGGCGGTCGAGGCGCCGAAGGGCAAGAACCTGCTGATGGCGCTGCTCGAAGAGGGCGGCGTCGACATCTCCTACTTCTGCTACCACCCAGGGCTGGCCGTGTCGGCCTGCTGCCGCCAGTGCATGGTCAAGGTCGGTGGTCGGATGACGCCCTCCTGCCAGGTGGTGGTCCAGCCGGAGATGGAGGTGGAGAGCGAGGTCGAGGATGTGCTCGAGGTCCGTCGCAAGATGCTCGAGTTCACCCTGATCAACCACCCGGTCGACTGCGTGATTTGCGACAAGGCGGGCGAGTGCACGCTGCAGCGCCACTACATGGACTGGGACGGCAAGGCGTCGGCGCTGAACACGAAGAAGGTCGACAAGCCGAAGAAGGTCGACATCGGCCCCGACATCGTGCTCGATGCCGAGCGCTGCATCATGTGCAGCCGCTGCGTCCGCTTCTGCGCCGAGGTCGCCAAGCAGCCGGATCTGGTCTTCGAGTACCGGGCGAACCATAAGGTGCTGACCACAGCGCCGGGCCGCAAGCTAGACAACCCCTATGCGCTGAACACCGTCGACATCTGCCCCGTGGGTGCGCTGACCGACAAGGACTTTCGCTTCAAGGTCCGCGTCTGGGAGCTGTATGCCACGGCCAGCGTCTGCAACGGTTGCGCCCGCGGTTGCCCGATGGAGGTCCACCACCGCGACGGCACGATCCACCGCATGGTGCCGCCGAAGCGGATGGACATGAACCTCAACTGGATGTGCGACCACGGCCGACGCACCCACAAGCGCCTCGGCACCGACCGCCTGACCCAGCCGCTGGTCGACGGCAAGCCCGCGTCGCTCGAGGAGGCCGTCAGCAAGGCCGCCGCCGCGCTCGCGGGACTGCTCGACGGCGACCGCGACGCGATCGGCGTGGTGCTCGGCGCCGACACCAGCAACGAGGACTGCTTCGCCGGAGCCACGCTCGCGACTGACCACCTCCGGACGAGCCGGGTCTACCTCGCCGAGCGGCCCGACGATGGTCAGGGCGACGAGATCCTGCGCCGCGACGACCCGAACGCGAACCGAGCCGGCGCCAGGGCGATCGTCGGCGAGCAGCTCAAGTCGCTCGAGGAGCTCGCGACCGATCTCGGTGAGAAGAAGCTCAAGGCGCTCTACCTGCTCAGCGACCGCCTCGAGCTCTCGGACGAGATGCTGTCGCAGATGGGTGACGTGGTGCTGATCGTCCAGGCCTGTCACAGCTCGCGGCTCACCGGCAAGGCCAAGGTCGTCCTGCCTGCGGCCAAGTGGGCCGAGGTCAACGCGACGGTGACCAACTTCAAGGGCCAGGTCCAGCGGATGCGCCAGGCGGTGGAGCCGCCAGGCCACGCCCGCCCCCACTGGGACCTCGTCGGGCGCCTCGGAGCAGCGCTCGGCACCACTGTTGGATTCAGCTCTGCGAAGGGCGTCTTCGAGGAGATGCAGAAGCACGTCGAAGCCTTCGCGGATGCCGGTTGGGGCGAAAAGCTGCCGACCCAGATGCTGCGATTCCGCGGCAGGAGGGGCTGAAACCCATGGGCGAGATCGGCACGATCATTATCTGGGCCGTGGTGAAGATGGCCATCCTGCTCGGCTTCGCGCTCGGGATGGCCACGGTGCTGACCTGGATGGAGCGCCGCCAGAGCGCGATGATGCAGGACCGGATCGGTCCGACGCGCGCCAACTTCGGCCGCTTCACTCTCTGGGGTCTGATCCACCCGCTGGCCGACGCCTTGAAGCTCGCGACCAAGGAGGACTTCATCCCGCCGAAGGCGCACAAGGTCCTCTTTATCCTCGCCCCCGTCATCGCGCTGGCGCCGGCGTTGATGGTCTTCGCGGTGATCCCGTTCGCCCCGCCGGTGATGCTCGATCAGCTCGGAACCGTGGTCAGCACCTGGAGCATGGCGGGCGCCGAGCCGATGCAGATCGCCAACATCGACATCGGTCTGCTCTTCGTCTTCGCCATCGCCTCGCTCGGCGTCTACGGCACGGCCCTGGCCGGCTGGGCGAGCTACAACAACTACGGACTGCTCGGCGGCCTGCGCGCCTCGGCGCAGATGCTCTCGTACGAGATCACCATGGGCATGGCGCTGGTCGGCGTGTTCCTGGTCTACGGGACCCTCGAGCCGGGGGCGCTGGTGGAGCGGCAGGCGTCGGTCGCCCAGTGGGGTATCGTCCAGCAGCCGCTGGCCTTCCTGCTGTTCTTCTTCGCCGCCATCGCCGAGACCAAGCGCGCGCCCTTCGACATCCCGGAAGGCGAGTCGGAGATCGTCGGCTACTTCGTCGAGTACTCCGGCGCGCGATTCATGACCTTCTACCTCGGCGAGTTCATCGAGATCGCCTTCGTCGGCTGCATCATCACCACCGTCTTCCTCGGCGGCTGGCACGCGCCAGGGTTCGCACCGAGCGGCATCTCGATCATCCCGATCATCCCCGCGGTGGCCGGCATCGGCCTGGTGCTCGCCGCGGCCTTCCTGCTGCACAAGCGGGCCAGGCCGGCCGCGATCCTGCTGCTGCTGATCGCAGCGCCAAACCTCGGGCTCTGGGCTCTGGGCGGCCAGCTGGCCCTGCCCCACATCCTGGTGGTAGCGCTCGGCTTCGCGATCTTCTGCGCCAAGGTGGTCTTCGTCTGCTTCATGCAGCTGGCGATCCGCTGGACCGTGCCGCGCATGCGCTACGACCAGCTGATGAAGCTCGGCTGGAAGGGCATGCTGCCGGCCTCGATCCTCAACGTCGTCATCACCGCTGCCGTCGTGCTCGGCGTTCAGGCGGTGAGGGCTGTGCCGTAAGGAGCTTCGGTTCAATGGCCGCCAAGACCAAGATCATTCCACGAGTGAAGCGCGGCGTCTGGGAGCAGATCTACCTCCCCGAGCTGATCAGAGGCCTGGGCGTCACCATGCGCCACTTCTTCATCAACACCTTCGCT
>JAUVBO010000288.1 GCA_030591195.1 Pseudomonadota bacterium | reverse complement strand
GGAGCGTAGTGCCACCGCTGCTGGGCGTCTATTTCCTGATCGCTGGCGGGGCGTCCCCCGCTAGCGGACCCCGGGCGGCGATCTGCCTGGGGCTGGTCTCGCTCTGGTCGGTGCGGCTGACGTTCAACTGGGTCCGCCACTGGGGTGGCCTGGACCACGAGGACTGGCGCTACGTCGACATCCGTCGCAAGACCGGGCGAGCCTATTGGCCGGCGAGCTTGGGCGCGATCCACCTGCTGCCCACGGCATGGGTCTTCGGTGGCTGCCTGCCGTTGCTCGCCGCGCTATCGCCCGGCGGTCGTCCCGGCCTCGGCCTGCTCGACCTGCTGGCGGCGGCGATCACCGCCAGCGCGATCGTGATCGAGACCGTCGCCGACAAGCAGCTGCACCGGTTCCTCGGCTCCGCCTGCTCGCCGTCAACGTTCCTCGAGTCCGGGCTCTGGGCCCGCTGCCGGCACCCGAACTACCTCGGTGAGCTGCTCTTCTGGTGGGGCCTCTACGGCTTCGCCCTCGCGGCGGGGGGGGGGCACGGGTGGACCGGCGTCGGGCCGCAGGCGATCACGGCGTTGTTCGTCCTGATCAGCGTGCCGATGATCGATCGCCGGATGGTCGCCCGCCGGCCGAGCTACGCCGATCGGCTGGCCCGGGTGCCGGCGCTGCTGCCCCGCCCGTGGCGTCGAGGGCGCGATCAGCGCCCCTGACGGCCCAGCCCTTGGCAGCGTAGCTCGGAGGCAGCGATTTTCTGAGCGGCGGTTACGCGATGCACCAACGGCGCCTCGGCGCTGGCCGCGGAGAGGGTCGGCGAATCTCTCAAGTAGCTAACTTTTTGTGGAAAAACAAACTTTCACCCTTTTCAACCGGTGCTGGATCAGCCATAGGTGATAGGGCAGGGAGGTTGGAATGTCGTTCAACGGGTTGAAGGTGTTCTCAGCAACCAAGGCGCGTGACCGCCAGGTGCTCGGCGAGCGCGTCACGGAATGGCTGCGCTGCAATACCCAGTGCGAGATCGTCGACAAGTGCGTGAAGCAGAGCTCCGACAACGAGTATCATTGCCTCTCGGTCACGCTCTTTTATCGGAACAAGAACCAGGCGATGTCCGCCGAACAGTAGCGTCCCCCGACCGACGCGCTTGCGCTTGACCCCTCCCCGGGGTCGCCAAGGAGCACGAGCGTTAGCCCGACCCAGCTCGGGCCCCCAAAGCCTGGCCAGCTCGACTAGAGCTGGCCAGGCTTTCCTTCTTCGGGACGAACGTCCAACACCGATACCCCCCCTGAGCGACACCAACCCTCCTTGCTCCCTCGGCGAGCGGTACGTCGCTAACTTGGGTTATCCTGCGGCCGCGTGACAAGGAGCGACAGTCGCATGGGTGACGGTGATCCCTCGAGGTGGAGACGCAGGCGCCGCCAGGCGTGGCTGCTGGCCGGTCTGGCCTGGTCGTCGATCGGTGCGGTGGGTGGCTGCGCCGGGCAGCACCGGCGCGGCACGGCCCGGCGGCCGTTGTTGGCGCTGTTCGAGGTCCGTCCGCGCAAGGTGCGGCTGCCGCGTCGCCTGCTGGTCGCGCTGCAGGACCACGCGATCCGCCTGATCGACCTCGCCGGTGGCTACCGGGCGGTGCCTCACTCCCAGCTGCGCGCGCAGCTCGGTCGGCGCCGGCTACGGTCCGAGCGGAGCTGCCGCGACCTGCGTTGCCAGGCGCGCCTCGGGCCGCGGCTGTTTCGCGCGCACAAGTCGCTGGCGGTGGAGGTCAACCAGCGGATGCTTGCCCAGTGTGAGGTGGTGGCGACGATCTACGACCTCGACCAGCGGAGCATCGATCACCACGCCCGTGCCACGACCAGCTGCAACGGCGAGGATCTGGTCCGCGCGCTGAGCCGGGTCGTCTGCCACCTCTCCCGCGTGCACCGCGAAGGGGCGGCGCCGGTGGGGATCGTCGTCAGTCGCCGCGGGCGCCGCCGTACAAAGGTTCCGACGCCGCCTCCGGCCCAGGCCGCCCCGCGTTGCCTGGCCAGCGGCGAGCTGACGTGGCTCGACGGACAGCTCGATGTCTGGAGCCGCTCGCCTCGTCGCGGCGAGGACCAGGCCGAGGCTGCCGAGCGGGCCATCGAGTTTCGTCGAGCCTACGAGCAGCTCGGGCGCAGTCACTTTGCGCCGGTGGCGGTGGCCGCTCGCTGTCGTACAGGTACGGTCTACGATCGCCTCGCCGACCGCCTTTCGGGAGTCACGGGTCGTGTCCCGGCGGCCGTCCGTCGCCTCGGTCGCGAGGCGGTGGCGCGTCACCAGCAGGAGCAAGCCGCTGCCCAGTCCCGCCGCGCGGCACCGTTTCGCGTCCAGGCGCGCAAGCTCTACCGGCAGTGCCTCGAGCGGGCCGAGGCGCTCGGCGTCGGGGGGCGCCACGTCGAGGAGGCGAGGAGCCGGCTGAGCGCGCTCGGGCAGCTGGTGATCGAGGGGCGTTGACACCTCGGTCCGCCCCGGTGAAGGCGCCCCGGCGGTGGCCGAGCAGCGCGCTCTCCAGCAGCGCCTCGGAGCTGCGCGACGACCTCTCGGCGGCGCTTGCGAGCATCGCGCCCACCGACGAGTCACCCCAGCCGGTGAGGAAGCTGTCCGCCGCCGGCGCGCGGCGCGGCACGGGAGAGCTCGGCCTGTCGGTGGCCCAGAGAGTGGCGGCGAGCCAGCCCGCGTCAGCAGCTCCCGTCCCCGAGGCCGGCCCGGCGAGCGCCGACGCGAGGGACGCTGGCGTTGACGGGGCGGTGGCCCGGGCGCACGCCTCGGCGGCTCCTTGTTACCTCAAGGTGACCCGTGGCCTGCGCGGGATGCAGGTCTACATCGACGGCAAGCCCCACGGCACGCTGCCGCTCTCGGCCCCGATCGCGTTGGCGTCCGGAAAGGCGCCCGTGGTGGTGGTCCGCAAGCCCGGGTTCGAGGCGCTGCGCCGGCGGCTCGAGGCGGCCGACCGCGCGCCGGGCACGTACAGCGAGCTGCCGCTGCGGATTCGCCGTTAGGGCTTGTGACAGAACAAATTGGCCAACTGAGGTCGTCGAGGCGCCCCGCTGGCGAGGCCTGCCGACGAGGGCTACCCGTCGGTAACTCGAGGAGGCGCAACGCAGCCAGCGGGGATGGATCGGCGGCGTCAGTGATCGAGTTGTTCTGTCACAAGCCCTTAGGCCCCTGCCAGGTACTGCTGGGTGAAGCGGTGTTCCTCGGCGAGGCCACGCTCGGTGTCACCGGCGAGGAAGCGCGCGACCATCCCGCCCACCAGTCGCACCGAGACCTCGACCTCGCCGCGGATCAGCTCGTGGCAGCTGTCGGGCCCTCGAGGCACCAGCCGCATGATGCCGCGCAGCGCGATCGGGCGGTCGATCACCTCCACCGTCCAGCTGCCCTGCCGTTGGTCGCCGTCGGCCGGCGCCCACTCGTCGGTCTGGATCAGCGAGTTGAAGGGCGCGATGATCTTCTTGGCGAAGCTGGGCACGTTGACCGGCACCTCCCGGCGGGTGCGGATCCGGAACAGCGCGCCCTGCTCCGCACACTCGAGCACCTCGACCTGGCGCTGGCCGAGGGCCTCGTATTTTCGCTGCCAGAACTCGGGGGTCCGCTTGGCCGCGTGGACCCGCTCGACCGACGCGTCGTACGGGTGAATCACCTCGAATTCCATCGCTTCACCTCCCGGGCCTGCCCGGTCAGAAGGTAACAGTCTCGCGGTCCTCGGCAAACCGCGCGATCTCGTCCGGGTAGAACGGCCGGGGCCGATAGCGCCCCTCGATCCAGCGGCGCTGCTGGTCGCCGAGGGTTTGCGGGCTGGCGTCGACCTGCTTGCCGGCGAGCACCCCCTGGCTGCGGATGCGATCACCACCGAGCTCGACCACCAGCCGGTAGGACGCGGCGTAGGGCACCTCGTAGGGGCCATCGCCGCGTAGGGGTGCGACGTTGACCGTGTCGCGGTCGCCGTCGATGCCTCGGGGAGCGGGCTGCCACCGCGGGCGGTCGGCGAGCAGCGAGCGGAAGTGCATCCGGTGGTAGGCGCCCCAGCGCCAGCGGCTCGGATCCTTGCCGAGCGCCCCGGTCAGCCGGTCGAGGCCCCGATCGAGGGCCCGGCGGATCGCCTGGTTGGTGGTCGCCTCACCACCGGCCAGTCGCTGGCGCAGGGCCGGGATCTCGGGCCGCGGCTCGTCGGCGGGGTAGAGCTCGCCGACGAGCGCCTCGAGCCAGGCGCGAAAGATCGCCGGCTCGGTGGCCTGCCGGCGCGCCTGACCGTCCCAGGCTGCGAGGGCCGCGGCGGCGCGGCGCGCGCGCTTACTGGTGGCAGGCCCGAGGCCGCGTAGCATCAGCGGCAACAGCGCCTCGGCCTCGGGCACCAGCGCGTCGAGCTGGATCCGCTTCATCTGCGCCAGGTTCTGCTTCGGGCGGGAGTCGAGCAGGCGCTCGATGCGGTGGGCGCGATAGCCGGAGGCGAAGGCGTGGCCAACGAAGAAGGGGTAGCCTTCTCGGGGGAAGGCGCGGTTGTTGGCGGTGGCGATGAAGCCTCGCGGCGGGTCGAGCAGGGCGGGCATCTGGTCCGGCGAGAGGAAGCCTCGCCAGCGCTGCCGCGGGTCGGCGGGGTCGAGCAGGCCGCGCCTTCCGCTCTCACGCCGGGGCACCAGCCCGACCTGGCGGAAGCCGATCCGCCCCTGGCGGTCGGCGAAGACGAAGTTCCAGCAGGGGAGCTTCCAGCGGCGCAGGGCGCGGTCGGCCTCGGTCACGTCGCGTGCTCTCATCAGCGCCAGGGCCGCGCCGATCGCCGGCTCCTCGAGGTGAAAGCCGCTCCAGCGGAGCAGCACCCGTCCGAGCTTCATCTTCGACGGCAAGGGCAGGAAGGGGCCGACGTCGCTGGTCTCGAAGGTCTTCCAGAAGACCGGCACGTGCAGCGGCCCGACCCGGACTCGCACCACGGGTCGCACCTTGCGGACCCGGTAGCTTCGCTCGCCGAGGCGGAAGCGCGGGCCGGCGGGGCCCTGTTCGACGGCGACCTTCAGCACGTCGGCGACGTTGCTGTAGCCGTTGGTCACGCCCCAGGCGATGTGACGGTTGTGGCCGACGGCGAGTGCCGGGACGCCGGGCACGCCGATGCCGATCACGTCCAGGCCCCCGCTGGGTCCGGGGCCGGTGGTCCGCAGGTGGGCCTCGTACCAGAACGAGGGGGTGGTGATCTGCAGGTGCGGGTCGTTGCCGAGCAGCGCCCGGCCGCGCTCGCTCCGGGCGGCGGAGACGACCCAGCTGTTGCTCCCCTCGCCCGAGCTGCTCCCCTCGCCCGAGCGATCGCCGAGAGTCTTGGCGCTCGCGTTGGCGTCGCGCAACCAGGCGAGCAGCGCCCGGGCGATCGGGGCGTCGCCCTCCGCCGCGGGCGCCGCAGCATCCGCCGGCGTTGAAGCCGGCGCTGAAGCCGGCGCCGTGGACGGCGCGGACGCCGGGGGGGGCGGCGAAGACTTGGG
>JAUVBO010000310.1 GCA_030591195.1 Pseudomonadota bacterium | reverse complement strand
GAGATCGTCGCGGCCGGTGACCTCGCGCAGGGTGACCGCCTCCGAGGGCGGGGAGATCGCGCCGTCGCTCCGGATCGTTTGGGCGCGTGGGTCGGTGGTGGGTGCTCTCATCGGCCCTCCGTAGCGTAAGACACTCTCTCTAGCTCAGTCGAGCCCGTCGGTCCAGCCCTCGCCGGCGAGGAAGCGCGCAGCGTGCATCGCGGCGGCCAGGCCGTCGCCGACGGCGATGCCGACCTGGCGGTAGATCCCCCGTCGCGCGTCCCCCGCGAGGTAGAGCCCGGCCTCGCTGGTGCGCCCGAGGCGGTCGACCCGCGGGGTGCCGTCGGATCGCCGGGCCAGCGTGGCGGGCAGCTGCGGCGTCGTGGGCCGTCGGCCGATGCAGGTCACCACCGCGTCCACCGCGCGGTGCTCGTCGCGGCCATCAAGCTCGAGGTGCACGGTCAGCGCGTCGAGATCGCCGACGAGATGGCTGACGGTGCAGCCGGTGAGTAGCTCGACGCCTTGCCGACGCGCCCGGTCCACCAGCAAGCTCATCGCTCGCGGCGCCTGACCACGGATCACCACCGTGACCGAGCCGGCCCCGCGCCGCCGGGCGAACAGGGCCTGGTCGAGAGCGGCCTCACCGCCGCCCACCAGCAGCAGGCGGCGGCCACCGAGCCGGCCGAGGGCGTCGACGCGATCCACCAGGCGTGGGTCGGTGGCGGCGGACTCGAGCGCTGGCAGCGTCCGCGTTCGGGTACCGGTGGCGACGATCACCGCTCGGGCCCGCAGCGGGTGACGACCAGCGACATCGAGCACCAGGGCCCCTGCTGCGCGCTCCACCGCGGTCACCTCGGCCAGCAGCGGCTCGACGCCGATCGCCGCGGCCTGGGCGGCGAACCGCTCGGCAAGCGTCGCGCCGCCGACCCCGCCCGGAAACCCGGGGTAGTTCTCGATCAGGTTCGCCGTCGCCGCCAGGCCCGGCCGCGTCGCGCGGTCGAGCAGCACCGGCTGGATCCCGGCCCGCTGAGCCTGGATCGCCGCGGCGGTTCCCGCGGGCCCGGCTCCGATCACCGCCAGATCGCACCTGCGGGGCACTGTCGCCTGCGGGGCGAGGGCCTCGCTCGTGGCCGTGGCGGGATCGAGCGCGACCAACACGTCGGCGGTCGGGGCGATCACGGCGAAGCCGTGGGCCAGGGCGCGCAAGGCACCGAGGTGAAGCTCCTCGGTGGGCGCGGCGCATGCGTCGGCGACCAGCACCGGCTCGAGGCCGCGCATGAACCCGTCGCGGGCGGTGGTCTCGCAGCAGAGGTGGGTCATCACCCCGGCGATCACCAGCACCTCGCATCCCTGTGCTTGGAGCCATGCGCGCAGCTCGGTCTGCAGGAACGCCGAGTAGTGCTGCTTGTCGAGCACCAGGGTCGCCCGCCGAGGCTCGAGCGTCTCGAGCAGCTCGGCCCGAGCCTCACCCTGGCGCAGCTCGTCGTGCCACCAGCGGCGCATCGGCGTCGGATCGCCGCTGGCGCTGCCGTGGCGGGTGAGCACCACCGGGCGCCCGGCCTCGCGGAAGCTGTGGATCAGCCGGGTGATGTGCGGCAGCAGCGGGGCGAGCGCCGGCAAGTAGGCGTGGGATGTCGGGTCAGCGAAGTAGCGCTGCACATCGACCACCAGCAGCGCGGCGCGTTCGAGCGCTGGCAAGCTTCGCCGGCGGGCGGGGGGCAGCAGCGCCGCTTCGATCCAGCCCCGGGTGCGGCGCGCCAGGGTCTCGGCGGTGACGTAGGCGGTCCCGGCCACCGGTCACCCCTGCGCGGTGTCGACGACGAAGCCGGCCTCGACGATCATCCGTCGGGTGTCGGCCAGGGAGTCCCCCGAGGTGGTCAGGTAGCCGCCGGCGAACAGCGCGTTGGCCGCCTGCAGCGCGAGGCCCTGCTCGTCGCCGAGGTAGTGCTCGCGGCCGGCAGCGACGCGGATCTCCTTGTCGGGGTTGACCAGGCGGAAGAGGCAGAGCGCCTTGAGGCAGCGCGCGCGCGATGGTCCCGGTTGCTCCGCGAGCGGGGTCCCGGCCACCGGGTAGAAGAAGTTGACCGGGATCGCGTCGACGTCGAGCTCGCGGCAGGTGAAGGCCATCTCCACCAGATCGGCGTCGTCCTCACCCATGCCGACGATCCCGCCGCTGCAGGTATTGAGCCCCGCGGCGCGGATCGCCTCGATCGTGCGCAGGCGGTCGGCGTAGTCGTGGGAGCTGCAGATCTTCTGGTAGTGCCGCTCGCTGGTGTTGGTGTTGTGGTTCATCCAGGTCACGCCGGCGTCGCGCAGCCGGCGAGCCTGGTCGACGGTCACCATGCCGATCGAGCAGCAGATCGCCAGCGCTGGTGCCTCGACGCGGATCCGGCCGACCACCGCGCAGAGCCGCTCGATCTCGGCCTCGGCGGGGATCCGCCCCGAGGTGACGATACAGTAGCGACACGCGCCGCCGGCCGCGGCCAGCCGCGCGCCGGCGAGGATCTCGTCGTCGGCGATCATCGGGTAGACCGGCACCTCGGCGCGGCTGTCTTTCGACTGGGAGCAGTAGCCGCAGCGCTCGCCGCACTTGCCGCTCTTGGCGTTGACCAACATCTGGATCCGCACCCCGCGGCCAAAGTGCGCCTCGCGGACGATCTGTGCCGCGTCGAGCAGCTCGGGCAGCCGGTCGTCGGGGGCCGCGAGCAGCTGGCGCATCTCGTCGCGCGTGGGGACGTCGCCGGAGATCACACGCTCGGCGAGGTGCAGGTAGGAGTCGGGTTCGGCGGACATTGTCGCAATGTAGGGGCATGTGCGCGCTTTGACAAGCAGCGAGCGTCCAGTAGGATCCTCAGGTCCAACCTGAACCCAGAGAGGAGAGAGCAGATGACCCGCTCACCGACCCTGCTGGCGATGCTGCTCGCCGGGACCTTGTTCGCCGGCGGCTGTGTCACCGCGCCGCCGCCTCAGAGCGTCCATGTGCTCCAGGCTCAACCGTCGGTGGCCTTCCGTGTCCTGGGGATGGTCTCGGGCCAGGGACCGAACATTCCCGCGGCCATCGAGCACGCCCGCTACCAGGCGGCGAACATGGGCGCTGATGCGGTGGTGGTCGGACACCAGCACAACGTCGGGCCGAACTGGATCGTCAGCGTCAAGGCGATCAAGTACCTCGCGCCGCCGCCCCAGGGCCCGGCCGGCCATGCCCCAGGGCCCGGCGTTCCGGCCCAGGGTCCGGTCGGTCCGCCCCAGTGAGGCTGAGCGCCTCAGGTCAGTTGGGCCTGTCACCCCCTCACGACGACCGCGGAGGAGGTCCTTGACCGGTGAGCCGCGCAGGTGATCGGCATGCGCATTGACCGCTGACCTCCGGCGCCCCGATACTGAAGCCGAGGGGATAGCTCGCGTCGCGTGCTGGAAACAGTCACAGTCGATCCATTGCTTGGCAGAGCGCTCGGTGGCCGCTACCTGCTCCGCGAGTGCCTCGAGCAGCGGGGCCGGCTTCGTCGCTACGCCGCCGAGAGTCAGGGGGACGGCCGGCAGTTGATCGCCACCGCGGCGCTCGCTGACGACCTCGACGAGCGGGCGCTCGAGGCCTACCGCGACCAGGCCGCGATCCTCAGCTCCCTCGAGCACCGCTGCTGCTCCCCGCTGGTCGACTTCGGCTACGAACACGATGGCGTGGTCTACGGCATCGAGTCGGAGCCAGCGTGGCACGACCTGCAGCGAGAGCTCGACGTCAAGGGCAGGCTGCCCGCGGCCGAGGCCGCCCGGCTCTGCCAGCAGTTGCTCGACGGGCTCGCCCAGCTCCACGCCGAAGGCCTGACCCACGGCGGGATCTGCCCGACCGCCTTGCGTCTGGTCCAGCCGCCGGGCCAGCGGGAGCTGCTGCTGCAGATCTCCACTGCCACTCGGCTCTGCCTGGCCGCCGTACCGTCGGCGTTGCCCGAGGCCGAGACCTATCGGCTCCGTGGCCGGCACGGCACTCTGGTGGCCGACCTCAGCGCCGCTGGCGGGGTACTCGCTCACCTGCTCAGCGGTAAGGCGCCAGCTGAAGCGGACCCGCTCGAGTCGAGCGTCGATTTGCCCGAGCACTTGCTGACCGCCATCGAGCGTGCCCTGGGGATCCGGGGTGAGCCGTTTATCAGCGCCGAGCAGATGCAACAGACGATCCGCGGCGCCGAGGACAGTCCGCGGCTGGGCCGCTACACGGTCCTCGGGCGGCTCGCGTGCGGCGGGATGGGCGAGATCCTGCTCGCCCGGGCCGAGGGGATCGAGGGCATCGAGGAGCTGAGCCGGGTCTGCGTGCTGAAGACGATCCGGACGTCGCTGGCGCGCGACGAGGCGTTCGTCGAGCGGTTCCTCTTCGAAGCCCGGCTGCTGGCCTCGCTGCATCACGGAAACATCGTGCCGGTCTACGACGTCGGCAAGTTCGGCGAGACGTTCTACATCGCGATGGAGTATGTCGCCGGCAAGGACCTCTACCACGTCCTGGCCGCGGTCGCCGAGCAGCAGCAGCGGATCCCGTTGCCGCTGGCGCTGTTCATCGCCCGGGAGGTGGCCAACGGGCTGGCCTACGCCCACCGCGCTCGGCTGCAAGACTCCAAGGGGCTGGTCCACCGCGACGTGAGCCCGCAGAACGTGCTGCTGTCCTACGAGGGCGAGGTCAAGGTGATCGACTTCGGCCTCGCCCGCGGCGTCGGGGACCCGCATCGGACCGCCGAGGGCACGGTGCTCGGCAAGGCGCGCTACCTCGCGCCCGAGCAGGCGCGGGCCGCGGTGGTCGACCGGCGGGCTGACATCTATTCCCTCGGCCTGGTGCTGTTCGAGATGCTCACCGGGCGGCCATTCTTCGCCCACGCGGCGCTCGAGGAGTTGCTCGCCGCGGCTCGAGATCCCGAGCCTCTCCTCCCGTCGGCGGTGTTGCCGGAGATTCCTCCCGACGTCGACGCTATCTGCGCCCGGGCGTTGGAGCCCGACGCCGCGCGTCGCTACGGGTCGGCCGAGGACCTGCGCGACGACCTCGCCGCGGCCCTCGCTCGGCTGGCGCCGCGCACCAACCCCGAGTCGATCGGCGAGCTGGTCCGCTCGCTGGTTCCCGAGGATCCCCTCGGGCCCGATGGCCTGACGCCATCGAGGACCTTGCCGCCGTTCGATCTCGGCAGCGAGGCAGACCCCGCCGACGATTTTCCCTCAGCTACCCGGGCGCCGCTGGAGGGGTCGTCGATGCGCGGCGCCCAGGCCGCCCCGATCGAGCTCGTCCCCACCGTGGTGGTCCCGCTGGAGGAGAGCACCGGCCAGCACGGGCAGTCGGCCGAGGACGCCTCGAGCGTGGCGGCCGGACCGACCGTGCGGATGGCCACGTTGG
>JAUVBO010001006.1 GCA_030591195.1 Pseudomonadota bacterium | reverse complement strand
GCCGCCGACGAATAGCAGCGCGTGGTCCTTCAGCGCGCCGCTGCCCTGGAAGGTCGCCACGCCGAGGCCGGCGGCGGTGATGCCGCCCGAGGTCAGGCAGGTGATCGTCCCCTGGCTGGTCACCAGATCAGCCTTCGGCGCCGTCAGCACCGCCACGTCGTAGTCGCTGCCCCCGGCGGCGGGGGTCAGGTCCGGCGCGCCGTCAGCGCCGATCGCCGCCCGGTAGAGGCAGATCTTGCCGGCGCAGCCATCGGGCACCGACGACGCGTTGGCCGGCGCGAGCTGGCTGAGGTAGAGCGCGTCGCCGTGGCTCGCCAGCGCGCCGAAGCCGTAGGTCAGCACCGGGTCGTCCTGCTTGGTCATCCGGGCGGCGGTGACCGGCTTGGTGTCGAGCTCGGTGACGTCGGCGAACCAGATCCCCTCGGCCACCGGTCCGGTGGGGTTGGCCGTGGCGTTGGCCACATAGAGGTAGTCCTTGCCGCCAGCGCTGACGTGCAGGCCGCGGCAGGCCGTCGAGCCTGTCGCGTCGGCGAAGGTCACCGCGTGGGTGCTGAGCTGGGTGCGCGTCGCCGTGTCGAAGCCGTAGGCGTGGCCCGAGCTGTAGAGCAGGTAGACCAGCGACCCCGGCCCCTGGACCAGACCGCAGACCTTGTCCAGCGCCTGGTCGGCGCCGTCGACCAGCTGGTGGGTGTAGAAGCCCGTGCCAGCCGCCACCTCCTCGACCGTGGCCGTCTGGAGGTCGACGAAGCGCAGGCCGGCCTCGACGGCGACGAGCAGCGAGCCGGCCTCGGATGGCATCACGGGCGAGATGTCACGCTCGTGGACGTGGGACAGGGTGACCTTGCCCAGCGCCTCGGTCTCGCCGTCGGCGAGGGTCACCGCCACCGGCTCGGGCGGCGGGTTGTCGCCCTGGGTCGGGGTCTTGGACGAGAGCATCATGTCGCCCTCGCTGACCTGGCCGCCCCAGGCCTCCTCTCGCGTCTCGAAGCCGCTGTCCCAGCTGTAGCCGAGGTCCCGGGAGGTGGTGCCGTCGGCGAAGATCATCAGCAGGTAGCTGCCGGCCGGCAGGTCGGTGATCGTGATCTCGGGCCCGAACGAGCCCTGGATCGGATCAGTGCCCCGGGCCGCGGCCGGCACCTCGCGGGTCAGCGCCGGCGCGAGGCAGGTCGGGTCGTCGGGCTTGCAGAGCATCACCACCACCGGCGCGTCGCCCTCGAAGTAGGGCATCGACGGTCGCCACAGGCTGGGGAACTGGGTTGCCTGGTTGCTACCCCAGGTGGGGGTGAACGAGAGCGTGGCGCTGCCGGTCGGGGCGCTGTCGGGCGCCGGGCCATCGGGCTCGGTGGTCGAGGCGTCGGGCTCGGGGGTCGAGGCGTCGGGCTGGGTCGAGCCGTCGGGCTGGGTCGAGCCGTCGGCGTCGGCGTCCGAACTGCTGCCGCAGCCGCTCGCCGCCAGCAGCATCGTCACGGTCAGCAAAGTCAGGTTGAGTCGTGTTCGCATCGCAGCAGTCCTTTTCTCAAGCTCGCTATGGTGGTCGTCAGGAAGGCGGCAAGGTACATCCCGTCCCGGTGGTGGTCAACGGGCGAGCGCCTCGGTCGGTGACCCAGCATTGGCTGTGAAGCTCAGCGAAAGTCGCGGCGGTCGAGGCCGAGGCTCCTCAGCTTGCGCAGCAGGGTTCGCCGGCTGATGCCCGCCTGTTCGGCCGAGGCGGCCATCCGTCCGCGGTTGGACTGGAGGCAGGACTCGAGGTAGGCGCGCTCGACCCGCTCGGTGGCCTCGTCGATCACCACGGCCAGCGGTCGGTTGATGTCGACCTCGACCTCGTCCGGGCCGGGCGGCGGCGGCCCCTCCGGATCCTCGGGCGGCCGGCCCCGATAGGGGCTGGTCATCCGGCGGAAGTGGTGCGCCGTGAGGCGCTCGCCACGGTGGGTCAGCAGCACGCGCTCGGCGAGGTTCTCGAGCTGCCGGACGTTGCCCGGCCACTCGAAGGCCTCGAGCTGGTCGAGGAAGCTCTCGCTCAGCTCGGGGCGCTCGACCCGGTAGTGCTCCGCGCCCTCCTTGAGGAAGTGGGCCAGGAGGAAGACGATGTCCTCGCGGCGCTCGCGCAGCGGCGGGATGACGATGCGGATCACGTCGAGGCGGTAGAGCAGGTCCTCGCGGAAGGTCTGCTGGCGCACCTGCTCGTCGAGCGGCGAGCTGGTGGCCGCGATCGCCCGTACGTCGACGGCGATCTCCTCCTGGGCGCCGACGGGGCGGATCGCGCCCTCCTGCAGCGCGCGCAGCAAGCGATGCTGGGCCGCCAGCGGGATGTTGCCGATCTCGTCGAGGAAGAGCGTCCCGCCCTCGGCGTGGCGAAAGAGCCCCTCCTCGGCCCGGTCGGCGCCGGTGAAGGCGCCTTGCACGTGCCCGAAGAGCTGGGCGTCGATCAATGACTCGGGCACGGCGCCACAGTTGAGCGCGACGAACCGGCCCTTCCGGCTCGAGTTGCGGTGGATCGCCCGGGCCACCAGCTCCTTGCCGGTGCCGGT
>JAUVBO010000696.1 GCA_030591195.1 Pseudomonadota bacterium | reverse complement strand
GCGCTTCGACGCCCTGGCGACTGACAAGCACCTGCTGGACAAGACGTCGTTCGGCTGCTGTGGCGACCACGAGTTCGACCAGTGCCTGGCGCGGGTCGCCGGTGCCGTGCGCCAGCGGCGCGGTGCCAGGCCGGGGCGATCCGGGCGGCCGATCGACCTGGTGGTGGCCGGGATCGAGACCCACGTCTGCGTCCAGCAGACAGTGCTCGAGCTGCTGCAGCGCCCCGCCTACCGGGTGGTCGTGCTGCAGGACTGCGTCGGCGGCCGGGTCGAGGAATACCACCGGATCGCCATCGAGCGTTTCCGCCAGTGCGGCGCGGTGCTGACCAACTTCGAGAGCCTCGCCTTCGAGTGGACCCGGGACAAGGACGACCCGCGCTTCAAGAAGATCAGCGCTCTGATCAAGGGCACCAGCGCCGCCGTCTGAGCTGCCTCAGCAGAAAATGCGCAGCCCGAGGTCTTGACACCGGCGGCGCTTCTGCCACCCTCGGCGCCATGTTCCCCGTCGACGAACCGATCAAGCAGCTCGCCATCGCCATCGCCAGCGCCGGCGGCCGGTCGCTGATCGTCGGCGGCTTCGTCCGCGACGGCCTGCTGGGCATCGCCTCCAAGGACTACGATCTCGAGGTCTACGGGCTGACGCTCGACGCGCTCGAGGCGGTCCTCGACCGGCAAGGCCCGGTGGTGCGCGTGGGCCGCGCCTTCGGCGTGTTGCGGCTCAAGGGGATCGACGCCGACATCTCGTTGCCTCGACGGGACAACAAGACCGGACGGGGACACCGGGGCTTCGCCGTCGAGCTCGATCCGGAGCTCGACTTCGCCGAGGCTGGGCGGCGCCGGGACCTGACGGTCAACAGCATCGGCTACGATCCGCTCTCGGGCGAGGTGCTCGATCCCCACGGGGGGAGGGAGGACCTCGTTGCGCGTCGGCTACGCGCCACCGATGCGCGCCACTTCTCCGAGGATCCGCTGCGCGGCCTTCGCGTCGCCCAGTTCGCGGCGCGCTTCCGGATGGAGCCGGACGAGGAGCTGATCGCGCTCTGCCGCGCGCTCGACCTCTCCGAGCTGCCCGGCGAGCGGCTGTTCGAGGAGTTCCGCAAGCTGCTGCTCAAGGGCGTCACGCCATCGGTGGGCCTGCGCGTGCTCGAGCGCACCGAGCTGATCCGCTTCTTCCCCGAGCTGGCGGCGATGCTCGGCGTGCCTCAGGATCCGCGCTGGCACCCCGAGGGCGATGTCTGGCAGCACACCTTGCTCGTGGTCGACCGCGCGGCCGAGGGACGCTCGGGCGACGAGCGCGACGACCTGGCGCTGATGTTCGCCGCGCTCTGCCACGACGTGGGCAAGGCGCTGGTCACCGAGGGCGACGGCGAGCGAGTCCATGCCTACCAGCACGAGACGGCAGGGCTCGCACCCACCGATGATCTGCTCGCGCGGCTCCGTGCGCCCACCGAGCTCCGGACCCGCGTCGCGGGGCTGGTGCGCCACCACCTGACGCCGGTCCAGCTGATCGAAGACCGCGCGTCGGACAAGGCATTTCGGCGCCTGGCACGCAAGCTGGCCGACGCGCGGATCGACGCCGAGCTGCTGGTGCGGCTGAGCCGGGCAGACCAGCTGGGGCGCGGTGGCCGCGACTCGGACGACTTCCCCGCTGGCGAGCGTTTCCTCCAGCGAATGCGAGCGCTGAAGATCGACCGAGTCGCCCCGGTGGACGTCGTCAAGGGCCAGCACCTGATCGCGCGGGGCATGAAGCCCTCGCCCGAGTTTGGCCGGATCATCCGGCGCTGCCGCGAGGTCCAGGACGAGACCGGCTGGACCGACGCGGGCCAGATCCTCGACCGGGTCCTCGACTCGAAGACCTAGCCGCCGCTGTAACCGCTGCTCCCCCGACGCGTACCACCGCCACGGCCCAACCAAGGAGCTGATGATGCGGCGGTATCAACTACATCTCGGCCTGCTCGCGATCTTGCCGACCGTCGTGGCCTGCAGCTCGATGGTCAGCGCCAGCCGAGCGAAGGGGTCGGTGGCGATCTTCGCCGGCGGTTGCTTCTGGTGCATGCAGCCACCCTTCGACAGGCTCGAGGGCGTCCTCTCGACCACCGTCGGCTTCGTCGGCGGCCAGGAGCGGAACCCGAGCTACGAGGCGGTGGCCCACGGGCGCACCGGCCACACCGAGGCGATCAAGGTCGTCTTCGACGCCGGGCGGATCTCCTACGACAAGCTGCTCGACGTCTTCTGGCGCAACATCGATCCCACCGACAAGGAGGGCCAGTTCGTCGACCGCGGCTCCCAGTACCGACCGGGAATCTTCCACCTCGACGTGGGCCAGCGGGAGGTCGCCGAGCGCTCGCGGAACCTGCTGACCCGATCGAAGCGCTTCGACAGGCCGATCGTGGTCGAGATCACCCGGGCCACACGGTTCTACCCGGCCGAGCGCTACCACCAGAGGTTCTACAAGAAGAACCCGACGCGCTACTACAGCTACCGCGCCGGCTCGGGCCGCGACCGCTACCTGCTGAGCAAGTGGGGACCACCGCGCTAGGGTTTGCCTGGGGAAAACACGAACTGATCGTCCCCCGCTTCAGTGGACACCCAAGATCGGGCACGATGGTGAACCGCCCCGGCTTTCCCGGAGACTCCATTTGATCGAGGAGGCGAGATGACGCGACGGAAAATCGGAAGCCTCGCGTTGTCTACTTTCTGGGGTGAGGTCAGAAGGTTTTCAACCACCTTGTTAACCTGTCCACCAAACCGGGGGAGGGTTATCTCGAGCACTGGACCGATGCGGTCTGCACAGTCTTGTGGACGACGTCTGGCACCGCGAGGCCGGTGGCATAGTCCTGCGCGTGCTCGTGGTCGAGCCAGGTGATCCGATCGTCGCCATGCAAGAAAAACGAGAAGTAGCGGTTTGAGCGGTAAGCGCCGTTGTCCTCGACGATGACCATGAAGAACAGGTGTTCGTGAACGCCGAAGCGTAGGCCCAAGACGTCGTGGATCTGTTCCTCCCCGCCATCCCTGCTGACTGTTACTTGAGCCATCCCCCAGTCGTCCCGCAGGTCGTAATAAAGCGAGGGGCGCTCTTCAACGTCCTTTGCCACAGGTGGGGGGGGGAAGGCTGGCTCCTTGATGTCGATGGTGACTTCATAGCTGACATCGGCTGCCCCTGGCTCGGACGAAGCAAAGGGGGAATCCGCAGCTGGCCGCGTCTGCTGCACCACGATGCTCTCTCGCGGAATGCGGCAGGTCAGCCTCCCGGGTCGAAACGTCCGCCCGTCCGCCTTGGCGCCGGCCAGCTCCGAATCGTCGAGTAACGGCCCGTCGACTGGACCGCATCCGGATGAAATCAAGATCAACGACGCGACGGCAATCATCAGCCTCATGGTGCGCTCCTGTGGTCCTTTTGCTCCCTGCTCCCGCTCCCATGTCGCAGGGCTCGTTTTGCAATGCTCACGTTGCAACGCTCATGCCTCTTCTTGCTATT
>JAUVBO010000761.1 GCA_030591195.1 Pseudomonadota bacterium | reverse complement strand
CCGGTGAGGGTCTTGATCGTCGACGTGCCGACGGTGATGAACGACCCGTCCTTGGTGTTCGGCTTGATCCGAGGTGACTGGGCCGAGCCGCCGGTGAGCTCGACGAACTGCAGCCCGGTGATGCCGATCGCGGTCAGCACCGCCGAGGTGTCCTTCGTGACCGGGGTGCCCGGTTCGAGCGAGAGGGTCACCACCACCGTCTCGACGTTGTCGGCGATGTTGATCTTCTCCACCTGCCCGACCCGGACGCCCTTCATCTTGACCGTCGATCCCGCCTCGAGCCCGCTGACCGAGTCGTCGAAGCGGGCCCGGTAGCGGTCCTTCGGGTTCCAGAGCTTGAGCCCGGCGAGGGTGACGACGCTGCCAAAGAGGATCAGCAGCGCCAGCAGCATGAAGACCCCGAGGCGTACCTTCTGTGCGCGGGTGGTCATCGCTCCTCCGTGTGTGTCGGTTCGCCTGATCCGAGGGCTGAGAGCAGGCTCGGCCCGGCGGCGACGCCCCCCCCCTCGGTCTCGGGGGGCTTGCGGGCGAAGAAGTCTCGCACCGTGGCCATCTCGCTGCTCTTCAGCTGATCGACGGTCCCCTGGGCGAGCACGGTGCCGCCCTGCTGCAGCATCACCACCCAGTCAGCGATCAGCGCGATGCTCGCCAGCTCGTGGGTCACGACGATCATCGTCATCCCCAGCTGCCGCTGGAGCTGGCGCAGGGTGACGTCGATACCGGCGGCGACGATCGGGTCGAGGCCGGCGGACGGCTCGTCGCAGAGCAGCAGCTCGGGGTCGAGGGCCATCGCCCGGCTCAATGAGGCTCGCTTGCGCATGCCACCCGACAGCTCCGCCGGCATCAGCGACGCGGACCCTGGCAGCCCGACGATCGCGAGCTTGGTCTCGACGACCCGGCGGATGATCGGCTCGGGCAGGGCGGTGTGCTCGCGCAGGGGCAAGGCCACGTTGTCGCCGACGGTCATCGAGCCGAGCAGGGCGCCGTTCTGGAACATCATCCCGATTCGGCTCAAGAACTGGTCGCGGTTGCTGTCATCGAGCGCCGCCGGATCCTCGCCGAAGACCCGGACGCGGCCGGCCCACGGGTCGAGCAGGCCGATCATCGTCCGCACCACGGTCGACTTGCCGCAGCCGCTGCCGCCGATCAGGCAGACGATCTTGCCCCGCTCGACGTCGAAGCTGACATCTTCGATGATCTGCAGCTCACCGTAGCCTGCGCGGAGGTGGCTGACCTCGACGATCGTGTTGCCAGATGTTGCCGTCGAAGCTGTGGTCATCCGAGCACCGTCGCCAGGGTGGTGAAGACGCTGTCGACGATGATGATCGCGAACATGCTCGTCACCACCGACGTCGTCGTCGCCCGACCGACGCCCACCGCTCCGCCGGTGATCCGCAGCCCGAAGTGGCAACCGGTGATCGCGATCACCCAGGCGAAGCAGAGGCTCTTGCTCAGCCCTGTGAGCAGGTCGCCGAGGGTCAGCGCGGACACGGTCTGATTGAGGTAGGCCGCCGCGCTGAGGTCGAGGTAGAAGACGGCGATCAGGAAGCCGCCGAGGATGCCGACGGTGTTGGCGTAGAGCGTCAGCGCCGGCTGGGTGAACGTGATCGCGAAGACCCGCGGGACGACGAGAAAGCGCACCGGCTCGATGCCCATGGTCTTCAGGGCGTCGATCTCCTCGCCGACGACCATGGTGCCCAGCTCGGCGGCGATGGCCGAGCCGCTCCGCCCGGCGACGATGATCGCCGTCATCAACGGCCCGAGCTCGCGGACCATCGACACCCCGACCAGGTTGGCGACGAAGATGTTCGCGCCGAATTGCCGCAGCTGGTGGGCCGCCTGGAAGGCCATGATCAGCCCGAGGAGAAAGGAGATCAGGCTGACGATCGGTAGGGCGTCGGCACCAATGCGCAGGGCCTGGAGCGAGGTGGAGCCTGGCGGAGGGAAGCGGCCCCGCAGGGGCGCGAAGAGGCCCCAGTAGGCGGTGTCGGCGAGCAACTGGGCCAGCTCGCGCATGCCGCCGAGCGCCGAGAAACCCCTGTCGCCGAGGCGCTCGAAGAGCGGAGCGCGGTCGGCGGCCACGGCGGCGGCCTCGCTGGGTGAGGGCCACTGGGAGAGCGCCTCGCGCACCGTCCCCTGGGCGCCGACGGCCTCGAAGCGGGTGCCGTGGCGCCGAGCGAGGAGCAGCCCCTCGGCCAGCGCCGCGACGCCGGACGAGTCGGCGGCGGTGACGCTGACCAGGTCCACGGTCACCGGTGTCCGCGCGCGGAGTAGCGGGCGGAGGCGCTTGAGCAGCGCGACCGCTGCCTCGGGGTCGAGCGCGCCCGCCAACCGGAGGCGGATCCCTCCGTCCTGCTCGCTGTGGTCTATCTCGACTGGCACGTCCCAGGACGGTAAGACGAGGGGGGGACGGTGTCAAATCGAGCAGCCGCGGCAAGGGGTTGGTTTTGTGGGATTTTCAACGCGGAGGCGCCGAATGGTTTTGATCCTTTCTCGCGATGACGATAAAATCCGACGTTCCACGGTTCCCCATAACCTGTGCCGCTGAGGTGGACGCACCTCGACGCCAGCGCCGCAAAGAGGCTTGATGAGCGAACAGGTGGCAGCCAAGCGTGCTCCAGCGGAACGGGTCACGCTCACCCAGCGGCTGACCCTTGCCAAGCGGATCGGCACGGGACCGCTCGGGGTGGTCTACGC
This sequence comes from Pseudomonadota bacterium, assembly GCA_030591195.1. The sequence continues at coordinate 550 of JAUVBO010000761.1, read as the reverse complement.
TGCGGTTCACGATGTGCTGGCGCGTCGCTTCGCGGTCAAGGTCATCCGCTCGGCGCTGACTCGCGACGACAACGTCGTGCGCCGGCTGCGACACCTGGTGCGCGAGACGAGCACTGTGTTGCACCCCAACGCGGTGCGGTTGACCGACTTCGGGCAGGTCCCCGACGGGCGCTACTACCTCTCGATGGAGTTCGTCCGCGGGATGCAGCTGACCAAGGTGCTGGCCCGCGACGGCCGCTTCCCGGTTGAGCGCGCGGTGCGGCTCCTGACCCAGCTCGCAAACGTGCTCGAGGCGTCCCACGTGCAGCGAGTGGTCCACGGCGACATCAAGCCGAACAACATCCTCCTCGTCGAGCAGTCCGAGGGCGAGATGGTCTACCTGACCGACTTCGCCCTGGTGCCCGCACTCTCGCCGCCCGGCAATGGCGACGACCTCAGTCACCTCGCGCTCTACGGCAACCTCGACTATGTCGCGCCCGAGTTGCTCGTCGGCGGGCAGGTCGACGGGCGCGCCGATATCTACGCCTTCGGCGCCACCGCCTACCGGATG
>JAUVBO010000642.1 GCA_030591195.1 Pseudomonadota bacterium | reverse complement strand
GGGGTGACCGACGTGCTGGCTGACGGCGACGAGATCCGCCTCGGCGAGATCGAGGGCCGGGTGATCCACACGCCCGGCCACACCCGAGATGCGTTGGTCTACCTGGCCGGCCAGGAGGCCTTCACCGGCGACACGCTCTTTGGTGGTGGCTGCGGTCGGCTCTTCGAGGGGGATGCGCCGACGATGGCTCGGTCGCTCGCGCGCCTCGCGAGCCTGCCCGAGGAGACACGGGTCTGGTTCGGCCACGAATACACCGCCAAGAACCTCGACTTCGCCCTGTCGGTCGAGCCAGGCAACGAGCTGCTGCGCGCGCGCCGCTCGCGGGTCGAGACCCTGGGACGCGACGGGCGGCCGACCGTGCCGTCGACGGTCGGCGAGGAACGCCAGACCAATCCGTTTTTCCGCTGCGACAGCCAGGAGATTCAGCGGACGCTCGAGATGCCCGGTGCCGACCCGATCGAGGTCTTTGCCGAGCTACGCCACCGCCGAAACGGCTGGTAGCGCCCCGCAGTCCTCGCCTCGACCCAGGGTGAGTTGGCGCGCCGGAGCGGAATCCTCCCCATGTCCAGCGCGTTGCTGGACCGGGCTTGCCAGCCCAACCGTGAAGAATACAGGAGAAATTGTTGGCCACGATGGTGGCCCGGCGACTGCATCGACCAACCCGATGCAGCAGAGGTGCCGGGTGTGCAGCATGACGACGCCCGGTAGGGCGAGCGTACCCGCGGGCGCGGGGAGATCTCCCGCAGATAGCCCTCGAGCTGGGCATGTCATTAGTGATGCTTCGTATCGTTATGTTACTTACAAAAATACCGGTATGAAAATGTAGGCGGCTGGTTTTGCTATGCAAATTTTGTTGTTTGAAATGCAATAGTTGTGTTTGGCAATGCAATTTTCTGATTTTTAACGACAAAATTCTTTGAAAGTTGTCGTACAATCAATTCGTCGGATAAAACATTTGGTGCTGACGGCGGAGGAGAAACGGCGATGACCAGGATCAAAGGCTTGATGACGCTCGGAGCGGTGTGCTGCTGGCTGGTGGCTTGCGGTCACGGCGAACAGACCGGCGAGTGGTACCCCGGTCAGGTGAACGCACCCCCCGCAACTCCCGCCGGTGCCGTGGTGACCGGGGTGGGCGCGGTCGGCGCGTCGGTTCCGATTCCCAACGTCATTTCGACCCAGGTCGATCCGGTGGGCGATGGGTCCACCGCGGTCAACATCACCTGCAAGATCCCCGAGCCGGTCGCGGTCCACCCGATGCTGCTCGCCGGGACCGACGTCTGGGCCAGCACCAACGAGGAGCAGGACAAGGTCTGCCTCGGCGAGGGCTACGCCCTGGGAGAGGGTTTCTGCCGCTGGGTCGAGAACCATGAGGCGCGCTACCGCGCCATCGCCGATTGCCACCGTGCCGCGCTGGTGGAGCTCGACCGGATGGGCGGCGATGCCGTGCGCAAGCACCCGGTGGTCCTCGAGGGCGGGACCTGGGACGATCTGAAGCCGCTGTACGTGCCGGCCGCCTGGGCGTTGACGGCCGAGCAGGCGGTGGCGGACATCGGCCACTTCTCCGGTTGGGTCGCCCTGCTGCTCGACGGCACCAAGGCCGAGGTTCCGGCCAACCCGTTCTGCTTCGACAAGGACCGCGCGGCGACGGTGCGCGAGGCGAAGCAGGCCACTCAGAGCTCGCTCTGGTGGCTCTATCAGACTCGCGAGGCAAAGCAGGACTGGGTCATCGGGTCGCTGACTCGCGGTGTCAACGCGCTGGTCAACCCGGATGTGCCGGCGATTCAGGTCTCGGTCAACGTGGTCGTCACGCCGCCCGCGCCGAACAGCGCGCGCTGCACCTTCAACCTGCCCCCGAGCAGCCTGTAGGCATCTCGCGGTCAGCGCCAAGTTCTCCGACGCTCCTCTGTTTGATCCCCTCTGTTTGATCTCCTCTGTTTGATCCCCTGCCAGCTGCGGCAACAAGGGGATCGGTCCGTCGGACCAGATCGACGAGGTGGTCGGTGCTCGCTACGGGTAGAGGCCGGAGAGGATGATGTTTGGCGCGTAGGTCGCGTAGCCCCAGCTCGACTCGTCGTTGGCGTAGATCAGCACGTTGCCCTTCTCGAGCGTCAGGCAGACGTCGCGCAGCCGGCCGCCCTCGCGCTTGAGTCGCTTCACGGCGTCGGCGAAGTCGCGGGTGTAGGCGAGCCGCTGGTAGACCGCCTCCTGGGCCGAGATGACGAAGAGGTAGGGATCTGCCTCGACGAGGTACTCCTTGCTGACCGAGCCGTGCATGTGGTGGTTGGCCCGGTAGACGTGGGTGCGGACCAGGTCGGAGAAGCGCTGGCGGATTCGCTCCTGGCCGTCGGCGTAGATGTCTGCGCCGTGGGTGTAGACGAAGCCGTGGTGCTCGAGGCGGAAGGCGAGCGACCGATCGTTTTCGTCCTCGGCATCGCCGTGGGAGTTGAGCACGGTCAGCTGGGTGTCCTCGAGCTCCAGCCGCTCGCCGGTGGTGAAGGTCTGGTAGTCCCAGACATTCTTCACCAGATAATCGCGGATCAATCGCTTCCGCTGACCGACGTGGTCCTCGTGGTAGTGAGTGGTGATGTAGTAGGTCAGCTCGCCGACGCGGTGGTGCTCGAGGAACGGGATCACCCGTCGCACGCACCAGGCGTCCTTGGCCGAGTCGATCAGCGCGACCCGCCCGGTCGGGAAGAAGATCAGCGTTGCGTCGCCGTGGTTGACGTCGAGGCAGACGATCCGCAGCCGGTGTTTCCCGAGCGCCTGCCGCAGCGGATCGATGGTCTGCCTGACGTAACGGAGCCGGTAGCGGTGATCGTCGAGCAGGTTCGCCACGGTGCGGGTGAGGCGCTCGAAGGCCATCGTCAGAAGACCTCCGAGTTGTGCGCGAGGTGGTCGAGCAGCTGGTCCACCTGGCCCAAGGCGATGGCGGTGTAGGTGTCGGCGGCGCCGTAGTAGATCGCCAGCCGCCCGCTGGCGGCGTCGCAGAGGGTCGCGCAGGGAAAGGCGACGTTGGGGACGAAGCCGACCGTCTCGTAGGGCTGCTCGGGAGTGAGCAGGTAGTCCCGGCTGCGGTAGATCACTCGCGACGGATCGTCGAGATCGAGCAGCGCCGCGCCGATGCTGTAGACGAAGCCGTTACAGGGACCAGAGACGCCGTGGTAGATCAGCAGCCAGCCCTCACGGGTCTCGATCGGAACCGGACCGGGGCCGATTTTGATCCCCTGCCACCAGCCCTCGCCACCGCTGCGCATCACCAGCCGGTGCTTGCCCCAGAAGGTCAGGTCCGGGCTGTGGCTGAGCACGATGTCGCCAAAGGGCGTGTGGCCGCTGTCGCTGGGGCGGCTGAGCATCACGTAATACCCGCCGATCTTGCGCGGGAAGAGCACGCCGTTGCGGTTGAAGGGCATCAGCGGGTGCTCCAGCTTGACGAAGCGGGAGAAGTCCCTGGTCATCCCAAGGCCGATGGAGGGGCCAGGGAAGTCGTCGCACCAGATGATGTAGTAGGTGCCCTCGAGCTCCACGACGCGCGGATCGTAGGCGTAGCTCATCGGCGCGGGGGCGCCGCGCTCGTCGACCCAGCTGATCGCCTGCTCCTCGATGCGCCAGCTCAGCGCGTCGTCGCTGCGACCGAAGTGCAGCTGCGGCCGGCCGTTCTTGTAGTCGGCGC
>JAUVBO010000644.1 GCA_030591195.1 Pseudomonadota bacterium | reverse complement strand
GTGCTCGGCGGCGCGGCAAGGGTTCTGAGCAGCAGGCGCTCGACGCCCTGAGCGGGCCAGCGCGCCGACAGCGTCTCGCGCGTGATCGACAGGCCGGTGCCGGTGACATCGAGCAGCTGCGCCGGGCCGCAGAGACGATCGATTGGCACCTCCGCGATGGTTGGGCCATCGGCGAAGAAGTGCCTCGGCGCGTCGAGGTGGGTGCCGCAGTGGGTCGAGAGCGCGATCCGGCTGGTGACGAACCCTTCGCGCTCGTAGCTGGTGTGGGCGGTGTGCTCGAAGCGAGGATCGCCGGGGTAGACCAGCACGTCGGGCGACAGCGGGGTCGAGATGTCGATCATCGGATGTCTGGCTCCTCAGTCGATGCGCGTGCGGGCGCCCTCGGCCTCGAGCAGAGGTGTCAGGCGCTCGCGCTGGTCACCCTGCAGCACCAGCAGCGGGCCTTCGAAGCTGGCGCCGCAGCCGAGCTGCTTGCGCAGCCGCCGGGCCAGGTCCTCGCGGGCGGAGGTGCCGAGCTGGTCGAGGCCCTCGACCAGGGTCACCTCCTTGCCGTGGCGGCCCTTGCGCTCCCGACGGACTCGCAGCTGGCCGCAGCTGGTCAATGAGTGGTGCCGATCGTCGGCCTGCGCCGCTCCCTGGGGCGCCGGGCGGTCGCTGCCGGTGGACGCCGTGAAGCCGGCGTGCTGGAGCAGGTCGCCGAGGCTACCGCCGAACCCGCTGGTGTCGGTGGCGTCGATCTTCCTCTTGCCGCGCTCGCGTGCCATCCGCCGCTCTCGCTGTCAGCCGACCTGGGGCATCAACGCCCAGCGTATGTGCCAGCCGTCGTCGGCGCAACGCGCTTTGACACTCACGGGTGGGTGTGTTTGATTGCCAGCGATCATGGCTCGCGGCAGACGGAGCATCCTGCGGACGGGTACCCTGCTGGCGCTGTTCATCGGCGCGGTGCTGGTGCCAGCGGTACTGTCGGTGAGCCTGGGGATCATCGCCCTGGCCCTCCAGCGGGAGGCGTTCGACGTCGTCTTCGGTGTGCTGGTGCTCTCGTTCGCTGCCCTGTCGATCTTTGGGGCGGTGGTGGGCATGGCCTTCGTCCGCCGCAGCGCGCGGCTGGCCGAGCTCCAATCGGACTTCATCGCCAACGTCTCCCATGAGCTCCGCACGCCGCTGGCCGGGATCCGGCTCCTGGTCGAGACCCTCGCCCTCAATCGAATCACCGAGCCTGCCCAGGAGACCGAGATCCTCGAGCGGCTCGGCGCCGAGGAGCGCAAGCTCGAGGCGTTGGTCGAGCGGATCCTCCAGTGGCGCCGGCTCGGCGGCGGACCCTCGAAGCTACCGCGCGCCGACTGCCACCCGGCCGAGGTGATCGACGAGGCGATCACCCCGCTGCGCGTCCTGGCGCCAGATGCCCGGATCGAGGCTGAGGTCGCCGACGATATCCCAATGATCTCAGTAGTCAAACACGACCTTGTGACGGTGATCGGCAACCTCGTCGACAACGCGATCAAGTTCGCCGGTGATCGCGGGCCGATCGGCGTCGACGCCCACGTCGACCAGGGCGAGGTGGTCTTCGTGATCAGCGACGCTGGGCCCGGGATCCCGCATGGCGAGCAGCGGCGGATCTTCGAGCCGTTCTACCGGGTCCCGAGCCAGGGACGGCCGGGCACTGGTCTGGGGCTGGCCATCGTCAAGCGGCTGATCGTCGAGCACGGCGGTCGGATCCGCCTCGAGAGCTCGCCGGGCGAGGGGTGTCGGTTCTTCGTCCGGCTGCCCGTAGGGACCAAGCGTGCCTGACGCCGGCGCTGGCGAGCGGATCCTCGTGATCGAGGACGATCCGACGATCGGCATGGGCCTCGAGCTCAACCTCACCGCCGAAGGGTTCAGGGTCTCCGTGGTCCGGGATGGGGGCAAGGGGTTGCGTGAGGCCCTCGGCCGGCCACCAGATCTGCTGATCCTCGACCTGATGCTGCCCACGGTCGACGGCTTCGAGATCCTCTCACGGTTGCGCCAGGCGGGCTGCGAGGTGCCGGTGATCATCCTCTCGGCCCGGGGGGAGGAGCAGGACAAGCTGCACGGCTTTGGGCTTGGCGCGGACGACTACGTGACCAAGCCGTTTTCACTCAACGAATTGCTGGCGCGGGTCGACGCCCGCCTGCGGCGGGTGAGGGACAAACGGCCGGTGAGCGAGGAGCTGCGGTTCGGCGAGATCCGCTTCGACCTCGCGGCGCGGCGGGTGTGCCGTGGCGCCGAGGAGGTGCTGTTGACCGGGCGCGAGGTGGCCCTGCTGTCCTATCTGGTCGAGCACCGTGGCCGGGTTCATTCCCGCGAGCGGTTGCTCGGCGAGGTATGGGGTATGGACTACGAAGGCACCGAGCGCACGGTGGACAACTTCATCCGTAGCCTCCGCGTGAAGCTCGAGGTCGACCCGAGCCACCCCCGACACCTGATCACCGTTCGCGGGGCGGGCTACCGTTTCGACCCCTGATCCTGTGCGCACAAAAGGGCAAAAGGTGGAAGCCGGCGCGCGGGGCTGGTATCGTGCCAATATCAATGGGAATCGGCGCGCGCAAGACCTGGCCTAGCTGGGTACTGTCCGGATCCGTGATCCTCGCGGGGGGGCTCACGCCAACGCTCGCCCTCGCCTCGCCGATCTCCTCCGATTGGCCGCAGCAAAACCTCCCGGAGTGGCTCAGGACCGAGGTCCTCGCCGTGGAGCTCTGGCAGCTGCTGGGGCTGGTGTTGCTGATCTCGATGGCCATGGTGTTTCAGCGCCTGGCCCACTTCGCCATCTCGACCGAGCTGCGGCGAATCATCCACCGCCAGGCCCCACAGCTAGACGGGAGCGTCGCCCACGGGGCGCTGCCGGTCTCGGCGCTGGTGATGGCCGCGGTGCTTGCCGTCGGCTTCCCCTACCTCGGCTTCGTCGCACCGGTGGACGACCTCGCCTACGTCGCCTGTCGGGTGATGGCGATCCTCAGCGGCGTCTGGCTCTTCGTGCGCCAGGCCGACGTGTTGGCGAGCATGCTGCACCAGAAGAAGGTGCTCAGCAAGCCGCTGGTGCGGCTGGTCCGGCGCACGATCAAGTCGCTGATCGTCATCATCGGGGGGATCGTCGCCCTGCAGACCCTGGAGGTCGACATCGGCGCGCTGGTCGCCGGTCTGGGGATCGGCGGCATCGCCTTCGCCCTGGCGTCCAAGGAGACGCTGGCCAACCTGTTCGGCTCGCTGGTGATCTTCGTCGATCGTCCGTTCCAGATCGGAGACTGGGTGATCATCGGTGACGTGGAGGGCAAGGTCGAGGACGTCGGCTTCCGGACCACCCGGGTCCGCACCTTCTACGACTCGCTGATCACCGTGCCGAACGCGAAGCTGGTCCACACCTCGATCGACAACATGGGTCTGCGGATGCACCGCCGCTTCAAGACCCAGGTCCGGCTCAACCTCAACACGCCACCGCGCAAGCTGCAGGCCTTCGTCGAGTCGGTCCGCGCGATGATCCTGTCTCACCCGGACACCCGCAAGGACAAGTTCCAGATCCACGTCACCGACTTCGGTACCTGGTCGCTGGAGACGCTGATCTACGTCTTCCTCCGCGTCCCGGGCTGGAACGCCGAGCTACGCGCAAGGCACGAGCTGATCCTCGGCATCCTCGATATCGCCAAGCGGCTGGGGAT
>JAUVBO010000424.1 GCA_030591195.1 Pseudomonadota bacterium | reverse complement strand
GACGGAGGTCGAGCAGGTTTCGACGGCCGGGCGCAGCCATCCTGAGCACTCGTGCCCCGCCGGGCCCGACCTTGACCGGAGCGGCCGCGGCCGCGGTCTTCTTCGGCTTCGGCTGGGGTGCCTTGCCCTCGGCGTCGGCGAAGACCAACTCGCCGAACCTCCCGAGCTCATGAAAGTCGCTGGTCATCGGCGGTGACCAGGCTGCGGCGATCTGGGGACCCTTGGCGGGCTTGTCCATCCGGAAGAAATTGACCCGCCACCGCTGTCCCACCTCGGGCGGGGTCTTCAGCTCGTAGGTCCCCTTGCCCTTGACGTCGGCCCAGGGAATCGCCATCTCGACCACCCAGCCGGTGTCCTTGTCGCCGCGCTTGTTCAACGTGCCGTCGACCTTGACCTTCGCCTGCAGCTTGCTGTTCCAGTCGTTCTGGTTGCGCCGGCGCGCCGGCAGGTAGCTGTCGAAGATCGCCCCGTTCGGATTGACCTGCAGCTCGATGTAGTCCTTGCCGTCGCCGTTGGCGTCGATGAAGACCTCGACCGCCTCCTGGGTCCACAGCTTGTCGTCCCGCTTCTTCAGGTCACTCCAAACGTCGTCGTCCGTGTTGTCGAAGGCGAAGTAGAGGTGCTTGTCGTCCCAGGCGACCTTGACCTCCGTCTTGATCCGCGCCGGCCGGCCGGTGCCCGGATGCACGAACCGGCCGCTGCTCGCGGCCTTGGCCCAGACCGCGTCGTCGAGCTTGCCGTCGATCTTCACCGGCTTGTCGGTCTTGACCGCCAGCAGCTTCTTCAGCGGCGCCGCCGGCTTTGCCGGCGCGACGAGGACCTTGACCACGGCCGCCTTGACGCGATTTTCCGCATCCTGCGGCCCCTTGGCCTTCATCCGCAGCTTGCCCTTCCACAGCCCGGTGAAGATCTGGACCTCGGGCTGCCGCCAGTTGGCCGGAATCGTCACGGTGTGCTCGTCGCGGATGATCTCGCCGGCCTTCCAGAACGTGGCGGGGTAGCGCCCGCCGATCGGCTTGTGGTCGGCGTTGATGAACCGCTTGCGATCCGGGCTATTGAGATGGACGAAGATTCGCCACCCGGCCACGGGCTGATTGACCTTCCAGTAGTGCGTCAGCTTGACCCGGGCGCCAGGCCGGATCGGGTCCGGGCTGACGTCGAGCCCGAGGTACACGACCTTGCCCTCCAGGTCGGCGTTGACCTGGTACTTCATCTTCGGCGCCTGCTTGAGGAGGTTCTTCTTGATCTCTGTCATGTCCTCGACGCTCGGCTTGGACGGTTCCTGCTCGACGCAGGCGGCGATGGTCATCGAGGCCAGAAGCAACAGACACAGACTCGTCCCGACACGCATGGGCATAGCTCCTTCGCGGTTGTTGTGCCGCAACCACGTCAAAACAAACAACAACTACGACAACATCCGTCGAAGATCGGGTGGTAGCCCAGGCCGCTCCAAAATGCAAGGCCGAGCGGTGGCTGGGTCAGGGCGGTCAGATCAGCAGGTCGGCGTCGTCGACCACCACCGCCTCGGCGCGCTGGGCCTGGAGGTTGACCTCCTGGCGCTGCTGGGCCAGCTGGTAGACATGGGCTAGCACCTCGGGAAACTCGGCCACGCGCGCGTTGAATGCCTCCCGCGCGAGGCACAGCACCACCGCCTTGCCGATCGCCGTGACAGTGGCGGTGGCGGGCGCGCGCTGCAGCAGCGAGATCTCGCCGAACACCTCGCCCGGCCCGAGCTCGGCCAGCGTCAGCGGCTCGCCGTCGGCGTCCTGCTGGCAGACCCTCACTTCCCCGCTGAGCACCACGTGGAGTCCCTCCGACTCATCGCCCTCGGCGATGACCGTCTCGTCGGCCCCGTAGATCCGGGGGGTGAATAGTCGTACCAGCCCGTCGCGCCGCTCGGCCGGCAGCGGCGCAAACAACGGCGAGGTCACCATCATGTTGCGCAGCATCCGGCGGCGGGTGTAGTCCGCCAGCACCTGGGCCACGGCGGGGTTGCGGGCCGCGAGCCCCTCCACCGCTTCCCGGTCCAGGTCGAGCACCACCGCCGTCTCGAGGGCCGCCACCCGCGCGGTCCGTGGCGACGCGGTGAGCAGGGCCATCTCACCGAAGATCGCTCCTCGGCGGAGGGTCGCCAGGTGGGTCCCGTCGCGCGTCACCTCGAGGGCGCCGGCGGCGATGAGGAAGATCGCCTCCGCCGCGCTCCCCTGCTCGATCACCTCTTCGCCAGGCCCAAGATGGCGAACCTCGGCGACCCCGATCAACTCGGCCAGGTCAGGCGGCGCGAGCTCCGACAGCAGCGGGTGAAACGGCAGCGGCTCCGGTCCAGCAACGACGACACGCTCTGCGGCCCGGCCAGTTGCCTCCAGCGCCTCCTCGCGCAGGACCCTGGGGTCATCTCCCCCGCCCTCGGCAAGCGGCCTCTCTCGCCCGCGGGGGCCCCGTCCCGGGGAGGGAGGCGGCACGGCCCGTCGCTCCCGGTCGAGACGATTGGATCCCTTGCCGAAGAGCGCCGCCACCTCCTCCGCCTTGGTGGCAGCGAGGCGGCTGTCGCTCGTCGCGAGCTCGCGCTGTGCCGCGATCGCGAGCAGCAGGCGGCCGGCGGCCGCGATGCCGGAGGTGCCCTCGGCCAGCGCCAGCCGACCCGGCTCGCCTCCCATCTTGCCCAGGAGCGACGCCACCCGGTACCAGGCGTAGCAGTCTGCCGGGTCGGCGCGCAGCATCGCGGTGAACCCGCCGAGCGCCTCCAGCGTTCGCCCGGCCCGCAGGGCGCTGTCTGCCAGCTGCCGTGGGGATGATAGGTCTTGTGGTCCGTTCATCGAGAACCCGCCCGCGACGGCTCAGAATGTGACGCGCAGCCCGCCACCGCTCGACTGGGCCGAGGACCCGCTGTCCTGAGCGACGGCGAAGCCGACGATCAACCCGGTGATCACCGTGGCGGCGCCCACGCCGACCCAGAAGGACCAGTCGCGGTAGAACGGTCTCCTGGGACGTCTGCGCGGAGGTGGCGTCCCCGGACGTCGCCCCGACCGACCATAGCTACCCTGCCGACCAGCTGGCAGGGTGGCCTCATGCGGATACGTCGGCGGCTGACGCGCATGGGCGGCGGACCGCGATGCAGGCTGGCTCGAGGCCGTGGCGGCGCCGGCCGGCGGGGTGGCAGGCGCCGGCAGGGAGGAGGCCGGCTGGCTAGCCGCGCCGCTCCCCGGCGGCGAGACCGCGGCCGACTCCCGCTCGAGGTCTTCGTAGGGGTCCGCGGCCTGCCGAACCAGCGCAGCGATGCGTGCCCGGACCTCCCGGCGGTTCGTCGCCCGCGGCCGGCCTCGCAGGTACCGGCGGTAGGCTGCGATGGCCTGACGGGCTTGGCCCATTCGCTCGTGACAGCGCGCGATGTTGAAGTCGAGCAGCGGGGACGGGCGAAGCTTGCCCGCTGCCTTGAAAGCAGCGATGGCGGCCGGATATTCAGCCTGGGCATAGTGCGCCTTCGCCTCGACAAACAGCGTTCGTGCGCGTTGCCGCCTCGTGGAGGGGACAGCTTTTTCGGCGATCGCCGGCAGCGACAGGGCCCAGGTCAGGCACACCATCCAGGCACCAAGCCATCGCCGCCTCGCGGCCTTCGTTCTTCGTGATCTCATCATCTCACCACCGGCAAGAATATACCCTAACGCGCGGCTCGTGCCCCTGCCAGCAGCAACCAGATGGCGGCCAGGGAAGCGAAGGCAATGAACCAGAGCCGAAGGAGGAACATCGACGCCACCAGCCGCAGGTCAGGCAGCAACAGATCGTGCACCAGCGGCGACACGGCGGTGGCCGCGAGGGCCAACCCACCTAGCACCAGCGCACCAGCGAGCAGCCGTCCGGCGAGCGAGCGACCGCGGGTCCGTGGCTCCCTCCCGAGTCCCAGCAGTCCCGCCAGGAGCAGGTGCGAGCCGGCGCCGATCACCGCCGCGGCGAAGAACCGCAGCATCCATCCGACGCCGTTGAAAGAGAGCGATGGGCGCAGCCCGAGGAGCCGCAACGCACCGTAGCCCACCACGACGGTACAGAGCGGCAGGATCCAGGCGGCGGCGCCCACCTTGACCCACCCGCGGGTCCTGGCGGCGAGCAGGCCGCCGAGCGCCACCAGCCACAACACCCCGTAGGCGAGTCCGCGCGTGACCCGGGTGCGATGAAGCTCAGCGCGCCGCGCGCGGAGGACGGCGGTGCTTAGTCCGTCCGTCACGTGCCGCGCCATCCGGCGGGCTCGCTCGAGGTTGCCGACGCTGGCACGGAGCAGCGACCGGGCGCCGACGCCCCGTCTGGCAGGTGGCCTGGCGGCGTGCTGCCGGGCGAGGTGCCCCTCGACCCTCAGACGCCCCAGGTACTGGTTCGCGAAGGCGCCCTGGAGGAATCCGGGCTCGTTGTCGGCGGCGAGGGCCCAGTCGATCAGCCGCCCTCGATTGTGTCCAGGCGGCCTCAGCCCGAGCAGGACCGCGAGGGTGGGAGCGAGATCGCGCTGGGCGATCTTCCCTCGCCTGCCCCTTGCCAGCCCGGCGCCACGAGCCGCGACGAAGAGGTCCCGTACCGGCGGCTCGACGCCGCCGTGCCCCCCCTCGGGGAGGTGACCGTGGTCGTTGACCACCACCAGCAGGTCGCGGTCGAAGTCGAGGAT
>JAUVBO010000543.1 GCA_030591195.1 Pseudomonadota bacterium | reverse complement strand
GGAACCTCGCCAAGGCCTGCAAGCAGATCGGCGCCATCGCCGTGGTGGGCGGCAGTGCCGGGGGCGGGCGGCTGGCCGTGGCCGTCTACAGCGGAGACAACGGTGACGTGGTGGCCAAGGGCGCGTTCCGCTGGCGCCGCGAGCTCCGGCGGGCGGTGCGGTTGATCCGCCGGGGCCTGAGGAAGGTACCCCGGCGCGTCGAGCCCACCTTCTCCCCCGACGAACCCGGTGTCGGTGGCGGCGGTCAGGGCGGCGGCGGCGATCCGTCGCTGAGCTTCGATCCGGAGGAGGTCCGCAAGGGTGGCGGCCGCGGGGCCGACGGCGACCTGCAGAGATCCGAGCGGGAGGATCCGCTGGCCCTCGAGAGGCAGCGCAAGGCGCAGGAGGCGGCGGCGGCCGCCGCCACGCAGGCGAAGGGCGAGCGCAAGCGATCCGAGCCCGCGGTCCTCGGCACCATCGGGCTCGGCACCTGGATGCGCAGCTTCACCCTCAACGACCCGGTGGCTGACGGGTTGCGCTCCCACCCGCAATACGACAGCGGCGCGAGCTTCGCCCTGCAGATCGCGCTACGGAGCTGGCCGCTGGCGTTCTTCCTCGACGGCATTCCGGCGGGATTCTGGCTGCGGCTCCGCTACCAGACAGCCATCGGCCTGACCTCGGGGGTGGGTGTGGGGGCCGAGGGGCTGAGCACGGCGATGAGCGAGCTGATGTTCGACTTCGGCTACGACCTCAAGCTCGGCAAGGACCAGACCAGCCCCCACCTCGACCTCAACTTCGGCTACGGCACGCTGAGCTTCGCCATCGACTGGGGCGCCGCGGCGCCGATCTTGCCCTCGGCCGACTACAGCTACGCGGTGCTCGGCGCCGGTCTGCGCTGGCCGTTTCACGAGCTCGCCGGCCTGCACATGCGGTTCGACTACCGCTTCGTGCTCGGCACGGGCGAGATCGAGAACGCCGACCCCGATCGCTGGTACGGCCCGGCGACGAGCGGTGGGCTCGCCGGTGCGGCCGGCCTCCACGGCCGGTACATGGGTGTGATCGCCACCCTCGAGTACACCTACACCCGCTTCTTCTACACCTTCGATCAGGCTCCGGCGCGCCAGCGTGTCGCCCAGCGCGCCGCCGGTGGGGCCCTCGATCAGTACCACAGCGTGATCGTCGGCCTCGGCTATTCGTATTAGGTACTGGTCGTATTAGGTACTGGCGGCTACTTCGGAATCGTCGGGACGCCATCCTGGACGGCGCTGCCGAAGAAATGCACCGACTGCCGCTTGCCTTGCTCGTTGCGGAAGATCGAGAAGTGGTCGTCGTAGCTGCCGTCGCCGCTGTATGGCACTAGCGCGGCGGTGACGTTGCCGGTGGGCGTGCCGCGGTTGTCGCTTAGCGGCGCGTCGACCAGCTGGAACTCGGGATCGAAGGGACCGCACTTGTTCTTGTTGGTGCAGTCCTTGCCGCAGCTGTTGCAGTCCTCGCTGCCGTTGCAGACCCCGTCACCGCAACGCTCGGCGCTCTGGTTCAGCTGCTGCAAGCCCATCGTCTTCGCCAGCGCCCTGATCGTCAGCGGCGGGGTGTAGCCATCAGCGATGCCGTAGCTGAGGAAGGTGTGCTTGGCCTTGAGACCCGCGGGGGGCTCGCGGAAGACCAGCCGCCCGTAGTTGAGCGTGTCGGTCTCCTCGAAGTAGAGCTGGAACAGGTTGAGCAGCGGGTGGTTGGTGCCGACCTCGCCATCGGCGAGGATGAACTGGATCATCGCCGCGACGTTGACCGGCATGGTCTTGTTGAGCATCGCGCCGATCAGGTAGCCGCCGGCGCCGCTGAGCAGCGTGGCCTTGATTCCCGGCTCGTAGGCGACGAACGGCGTGCCCTCGATGGTGCCCTGGGAGTGACCGAGGAAGTAGATCTTGTCCTTGTCGAGCTTGATCGCCTTGCCGGTCGGAGAGTCGGCCGCCGTGACCTCGAAGCTCTCGATCAGCCGCATCAGCTGGAACTTGTCGGCCACCGCTTGGTAGGTGTTGTCACGCGCGGCGGCCGGGTTGCGGACGTTGAAGAACAGCCCCTCCGGGTCGTCTTCGCTCCCGCGCCGCGGGCCGTGCATCCCACCGTCGATGCTGATCACGGCGATGTTGGCGAGCAGGGCGCCGCCCGCATCGCTGGCCGCGACCAGCCGCCCGGCGGTGCCGTCCTTGATGAAGCTGCGGTAGCTGCCCCCGGTGCCGTGGGCGTAGATCACCACCGGCCAGCCTTCCGCGGGCATCGCGGATTTCGGCAGGGTCAGCGCCGTGCAGACCTCGTCCTGGCGCTGCTCCACCGGGTCGCCGCTGGCGTCATAGACCACCCCGCCGCCGTCACCGATGTTGAGGTAGGGCGGCGTGCCCTGCTGGAACACGGGCGTCTGGTAGACCAGCTGCAGCTCGTCGAAGTCGTCGTTGGGCGTCTCCGGACAGACGTGGTCGGCGCTCTTGCCGTCGTCGCAGGGCGACTTGGCCTGGCCGTCGCAGAGCGTCAGCTGGTCGGCCTTCGGCGCCGCGGATGCGTGCACCGCGTCGCGGAAGCGCGCCATCCGGTGCCGCGGATCCATCGTGGTGAAGACCGCCGCGCTGACCACCGTGCTCGGATCGATCGCCACCGTCGCGTCGGCGAGGAACGCCCGCAGCGGCGCGTAAGCCTGCCAGGCGGCTTTCTCGTCGGCGTCGGTGGGCTCCTGGTCATCGATGACGGTCTTGAAGTCGGCGTCCTGCTGGGCCAGCTCGCCGTCGGTGTTCTTGATCCCCTTGCGCATCAACACCGCGTAGGTCGTGCCGGGGGCCAGCGGGTCGCCGATGGTCGGCCGCAGGGTGATGTAGTTCTGGCAGATGTACTTGGCGCGGTTCTGGTCGGCGAACATCGTCAGGCCCACGCCCTTGCCGTAGCGCGACGAGTCGGGGTCGATGACGAACCACTGCAGCGTGATGGCGTCGCCGACCACGTTCAGCGAGTTGAGATCGACCTTGCCGCTGACGCGCATCAGCACGGTGGTGTTGACGCCCCAGGCGGGCACGTCGGTGCCGATCCGGTCGAGGTACTCGGTCGGGATCTCGCCGAAGCCCTTGGGCAGCGCGACCGCCGGGTTGGGGTGGCCGGTGATGTCGACCCGCCCGTCCTTGATGCGGATGTCGTTGGGGAACGGCAGCCGGTAGAACTCCGACAGCGGCTTGCCGCCGCGGGGAATCTCGAACAGGCCGCGGAAGGTGCCCTTGTCGTCGCTGCAGTCGGCGCCGTTCCAGAGCGCCACCGGGGTGCAGGTCCCCTCGAGGCAAACCACCCCGAAGGCGCAGTCCAGCGGCGACTCGCAGCTCTGGCCCGGCGCCTTGGTGCCGGGCGCCCCCGCCTCCTCGCAGGTCCCCATGGCGGAGCAGACCAGGCCGAGGGCGCACTTCTCGCTGCTGGCGCAGGGCTCGCCTTGGCCGGTGTTGCCCGCCTCGCCGCACTTGCCGTCGCTGCCGCAGGTCAGCTCGAGCAGGCAGTCCTCTTTTTCCTTGCAGTTGTCGTCGGTGTCGCCGGTGCCGGGCTCGCCCGGTCGCTCGCAGGTGGCGCTGCCGGCGCAGACCAGCTTCGGCAGGCAGTCGCTGCTGGACGAGCAGGGCTCGCCCTCGTCGTTGCCGATGCTCGCGTCGCCCGGTGGGGGGGCAGTGTCTTCCGTGTCGCAGGCGGCGAGGCCGCCGATCAGCGCCAGCGTTACGAAGCACGCCAGGGGTGAGAGGCGGACGGGGGTGCGGACGGGGGGGCGGAAACGGCCAGGCAAGCGTCTCATCAGTTGCGGCTCCTCAAGCGACGATGTTAGCTACCATCGGTACTCTAGCAGCAGAGGGTGAGGCGAAAAAGCCGCCGCGTGTGATCCCGGACACGGCAATTACTGGACAGACCGACGGGCGATGATAGGATGCACTAAAATGCAGGTATCTCGAATGCTTACTGCAAGATCACTGGTCGTCGTCACCGCCCTGCTCCTCGGTTCATCCGTCGCCGAGGCCCGGGACCTGTCGGGCATTCGCGCGATGGGGATGGGCGAAGC
>JAUVBO010000991.1 GCA_030591195.1 Pseudomonadota bacterium | reverse complement strand
CGACCCGGCACGCAGGTCGGCATCGATGGCCATCTGCTTGCCGGGCATCGCGTCGAGGGCAAAGCGAGCAGCCACCTCGGCGACCCGCTCGCCCCCTTTGGCGATCACGACAAACTGGATGATCGTCAGGATTAGAAAGACCACCACCCCGACGACGATATTGCCAGCGACGACGAAGTTGCCGAAGCTGAAGATCACCTCCCCGGCGTCAGCCTGCAGCAGGATCAGCCGTGTCGACGAGACGTTGAGCCCGAGCCGAAAGAGCGTGGTGATCAGCAGCATGCTCGGGAAGGCCGCGATGCTCAGAGCATCGCGGACGTAGATGCTGATCAGCAGCAGCACCACGGCGAAGGAGATATTCGCGCTGATCAGCACGTCGAGCAGCGGCGTCGGCAGCGGGATGATCATCATCGCCACCACACCGACCACCACCACCGCGAGCATCAGATCCGCCCGGCGCAACAGCAACGCGCGCACGTCCCAGCGGCCAGCTCCGCCGTCGATCCCCGACATCGATCCCCCTTTGGTTCCCTCGACCGTTCGGTTCAATCGTCCGCTGGTTGGTGTCCCTCAATCTCGATGGTAAGGCAAGCCCTCGTTGATGCTCACGGCGCGATAGAGCTGCTCGGCGAGGATCGCCCGCGCCAGCCGGTGGCTGAAGGTCAGGGGCGACAGCGAGAGCAGATGATCGGCGCGTTGCCGGAGCTTCGGGCCCAGCCCGTCGGCGCCGCCGATCACGAAGACCAGCGGACCGGCGGCAGCCGCGAGCCACCGGGAGAGCTTCCGCGCCAGCGCCCGGCTGTCGTGGGCCTCACCCCGCTCGTCGAGGGCCACGACCAGGGCCCGCTTGGGCAACGCGGCCAGCAGCGCGCGCTCGTCCTTGAGCTCTCGGTCGCGAAGCGACAGCCAGCGACCACAGCGGCGGTAGTAGTCCGCGCACAGCTCGCAGAGCGCAGGCTCCTTGAGCCGACCCACGGCGAAGATCTCGACGCGCTTCATCGATCGGAGAGGAGCAGGCGCCGGCGGCCCAAGCCCAAACGGGTCAAGAGCAGTCGTCGCCGCGTCAGAAGCAGTAGTCGCCCGCCACCCGCTGCTCGGGAGGCACATCGAGCTCCACCCGCGCCGCCTCACTCCACAGCCCCTCGATGTCGTAATAGGCCCGCACGGGGTGATAGAAAACGTGAACGACCACATCGCCATAGTCGAGCAGCATCCACTGTGCGCCGCGCTGCCCCTCGATGCCGATCGGGTCCTCGCCCGCCTCCTTCATCGTCCCCTGGAGTTTCTCGGCGATCGCCTCGACCTGCCGCATGCTGCGACCGCTAACCACCAGGATGAAGTCGGTGTACGAAGACAGCTGCGCGGTGTCGAGCAGGATCGGATCCAGGGCGTTGTGATCGATCGCAGCGCGGGCCACATGAAGCGCCAAATCTCTCGAGTTCAAGACGTTGCTTTCCCCAATGAAGCTGGTTCTCGGCAGCACCGATCAGTGATTCTCTCACAAGTATAGCGGATCGGTGCGCCAGACCAACGCAGATGGCGAAAAACCGCCCGATCCAGCTCCACAGGTCGCCAGATCTGCGCTATCAGCGGCGACGCCTCGGCTCGGCGAGCGGGACGATCCGCGGCCACTCCTTGGGCATCGGTCGCTCGCCGGTGACGAACTGCCGTTCCCGCTCGAGTCGCACCCGCCGCGGATCGGCCAGCACCTGATCGTCCTTGGGCGGGACGATCGGCTTGACGCCTCCCTCACCAAGCGCCGTGATCCGCTGACTGAAGCTCACGCTCAACACGCCCCGAGCGGGACCAGCAGCGACGCCGGGAATCCCGCGCTGGTCGGCCGGGGCGGCGGGGGTGACGAACCGCCAGCGGGCCTCGAGGTCCACCGCGAGGGGAGCGCCTGTACGGGCGTCGAGCTGGGCCTCGCCCTTGATCGCCCTGACGACGATCTGGTCGCGCCACCGACGGGCCGGGGCCAGTGCGCGGGGGCGGACGCCGACCGTTGATCTTCCCTTGGCCAGGGCGAGGGTCACGGTCACCGCGTCGCGGCCCGCGACCTTCGCGCGGCCGGTGGCGGCGATCTTCAGCCAGGGTCCGAGCAGCTCGATGTAGGCCGGCAGCAGGCCGTAGACTCGAGCAAGCCGCCGGGTGAGCTCGCCTTCTTCCGGCTGGCGCTTGAGATAGCGGCTGTGGCGATGCCGCGAGTAGAGCCAGTCGCCGGTCCAGACCACCTGCTGGCCGTAGTGCGGGCCTGTGGTCTTGCGTGCACGGAAGCGCCCCTTGCCGTCGAGAGCGATGCGCACCTGCACCGTCACCTGCTTGCCCGGCTTGCCATCGATGGAGGTGAGTAGCTTCGCCTTGGCGTCAACGCGGTGCGCGCCGAGCCCGACCACGATCTGGCGATGCTTCATCCCGAGCGCCCCGATGGTCAGCTCGCGGTCGGCACCGAGCTTGGACCAATCGCGGTGTCTCGTCGAAGGGGTCCGCTCGGACCGAAGCGCGCTGGTCTTCGCTCCCGCAGGAGGCTCGGCGTGATCTGCCTTCCCTTCGCAGCCCGGCCACACGAGTGCCAAGGCCAGG
>JAUVBO010000956.1 GCA_030591195.1 Pseudomonadota bacterium | reverse complement strand
TTGAGCTCCAGCAGCTCGGTGTCCCCGTCGGCCATGCGGAAGATCGACAGCACCGGCTTGCTGTCGACGTAGTGGTGCTTGGCCGAGGTCTCGCTGGTGCGGTTCTTGCCGAACAGCAGGTGGTTGCCCTGGCTGTCGGCGGGCAGCCGGACGTCGGCGCCCCAGTCGAGAAAGCGGAGGATCTCGGCCCGTTCGAAGAACAGCGCGACCATCACCCGCGAGTCCTTGAACGCCGGCAGGTAGAAGTGCCCCGGGATGAAGTCGGGACCGAAGGGGACCATGATCTCCTTGTTCCACAGCGGGACGTGTACCTTGTAGAAGCTCTGGGACGTCTCGTCGTCGGTGAAGATCATGTAGCCGCGGTCGCCCTCCTCACCCATCTCGCAGACGATCTTGCCCTCGGCGAGCACCGGGAAGCGCGGCGCGGCGTACGCTGGCAGCCGGCAGACCGGCTCGTCCTCGCGCTCCCACAGCGCCCGGACCTCGAGCTCGTATCCCGCGTCGAGCGCGTCGAGCGACGCCACCGGGTCCTTCACCTCGTCCGTCGACTTGTCGGCGAGGTTGACCGAGAGGCTCAGCTCGGCGAAGCGGAAGGTCCGGTCGGTCAGCGCGCGCTGGTGGCTGAACATCTCGGGGCCGATCTTGACCAGCGCGCCGGGGAAGCAGGGGATCGTCGGGAAGCGGTTGAAGCGGACCTCGAGCTCGGGCAGCCGCAGCTGAAGCCGGCGCTGCTCGAGCCGCTGGCGGTCGTCGATCGCGCTGGCGATCGGTGAGCAGATCACGTGGTCCGAGAACAGCCCGGCGAACGCCTGATCCTGGCTAACCGTCACCTTCTTCGACGCCTCGGTCGAGGCGTTGAGCACCCGGGCGTTGTCTCGCCGTGTCTCCGGCAGCCGGACCGTGACCCCCTCGATCTCGCTCCCTCGCAGCTTGGCCGCCGAGCCGCTGCCGATCTTGCTGTTGGCGAGGCACTGCGTGCGCTCGGCGTAGTCGTAGTGAAACGAGCCACCCTGCCGGTCGACGAGCCAGCAGACGAAGTCGTAGAAGCTGATCCCGCACTCGCCGAGCGGCAGGCAGATCAGCGGATGTTCGATCTTTAACGCGTCGAGCGAGAGGTCGACGGAGATCCCCTGCGCCACCTGCTGCTTGATCACCGCGGCGAGCGACGCCTCGGCGTCGAGTAGCGTCGGGTGGTGCTGCCGCCAGAGCACGCGGGTGTGGTCGGCGAAGCGGACGCTGTAGTAGCGCCGCATCACCGGTCTTCCGCGCAGCCCCTCGTACGTCTCCTCGCGCAGGCTCCGATCGGTGGCCAGGCCGGTGATCGACAGCGGCTCTGGCGGCGGGTCCGGCTGGTCGAGGACCCCGGCGACCGATAGCCGCACCTGCACCGCATCCTGGCCGAGGAAGCCGGCCAGCAGCTCGTCGGGGCGCCGCTCCTCCGAGACGAGGAAATCCACCCGCCCCGAAAAGCCGTAGGCGCGCAGCTCGAGCTGCAGCGCCGAGACGTTGCCCGGCGTGACGGTGTAGCTCTCGCCTGCCACCTCGAGCTCGAGCTCGATCTTCAGCCTGTCGCTCACCATCGGTCGATCAGTCGCTCCTCACCGGCCCCGCGGCCCGTGACGCGGCGCGACCTGGGCGCCGCTGGCGACCCCGGAGCGCCCATCGCGGCACGGGGGCCGCAGTGAACCGGGCTATTCATCGACGAAGCCCTCCAGATCGGTGGCGTAGAACGCCTGCAGGGCCTGCCAGTCGCGCGAGTCCTTCGCGTCGTCGTACTCGGTGAGCTCGCCGATGCTCACCGCGTGTACCCGAACGTAGCGGGCAAAGAGCTGCGGAAAGAAGCGCAGCGGATCGAACTCCGCGATGGTCTGGTTGATATCGTCGGCCACCAGCGCGGCCCGGGCGTACTTCTCGTTGTCGATCAACCGCTCGAACGCCTTCATCTTGCGCTGCAACAGCTGAAGGTGGACCGACCCCTCGGCCATCGTCCCGCCAGCCGGGCTTCGGGGCGCCTCGCGGGATGCCGGCGGCTCGTCCTCCGGCTCCTCCCCCGGCTCCGGCTCCGGCTCTTCCTCTTCCTCCGGCTCCGGCTCGCGATAGACGACACGCTCGAACGACTCGAGCCACTCGCGGGACTTGCCGTGCAGGTCGAGCACGGGACCCGACAGATCCTCCAGGGTCGCGATCAGCCCCCGGCGCAGCTCGTCGGCGGCCTCGACGATCTGCTCCACCTCCTCGGCGGTGACCCCGTCGACCCACGCCCGCCACCCCGGACCCTGGCTGCTCTCCTCGCGCTGGAAGCGACGTACCAGATGCTTGTAGAACCAGTTGAAGCTGTTCTGGGTGACCTTCTCGCGGTTCTTCAGCGGCCCCACCGCTGGCCAGTTGGCGCCGAGCACCGCGGCCAGATCGGAGAAGACCTGGGCGAGGCTGCCGACCCCATGCTGGTGAAACACCAGGTACGCGTAGAAGCCCACGACCCGGACGTCGCAGATCCCATCCTCGAAGACCGCCTCGACCGGGCCCACGGCGTCGTCGTATTTTCCATCGAGCATCGCGGTGGAGATCTCGTCCAGCCGCGAGTCGAAGGTCTCGAGCCCGGGGGACTCGGTGGGCTCGAAGGCCTGCTGTAGATAGTCGGTCCTCATCGTCGTCCTTCGATCAGTTGATCAGGTGCCCCCGAAAAAGC
>JAUVBO010000077.1 GCA_030591195.1 Pseudomonadota bacterium | reverse complement strand
TTCTTCGTCGGGCCGGGCGAGCGGGTCTATGCCGGCCAGGTGGTGGGCCTGCACAACCGCTCGAACGACCTGGTGGTCAACCCGGGCAAGGCCAAGCACCTGACCAACTTCCGCAACACCGGCCACGACGACGCCCAGCGGCTGACGCCGCACCGGACGCTCGGGCTCGAGGAGGCCCTCGAGCTGATCACCGAGGACGAGCTGGTGGAGGTCACCCCCGACGCGGTCCGCGTCCGCAAGCGCGAGACCGACCACCGCCTGCGCCGGCGCAAGCAAGCGAGCTGACCCGCCGAGAGCGATGAGAGCCGCGCACGACGACGCCGCTGTACGCTCGACCACCTTCCTCGACAACACCCGCCTGCCGGTGCACCGCTGGTTCCGCTACTCAGCGGGCTTCTCGGGCGCCTGGGCCGAGGCGACGATCCGCGAGGCGATCAGCACCAGCGAGGGCGCCGAGGTGCGGGTGCTCGACCCCTTCGCCGGCTGCGGCACGACGCTGATCGCCGCCGAGAACGCTGGCGTCGCCTGCGCCGGCCTCGAGCCCCATCCCTTCGTCGCCCGGGTCGCCCGGGCCAAGCTCGAGCGCCGCAGCTCGCACGCGGCGTTTTGCGCCCGGGCAGCGCAGGTGATCGACGCCGCCGGAGCGACCCGCGGCACGCTCGACGGCTACCCGGCGCTGATCCGCCGCTGCTACAGCGACGGCCACCTCGCCCAGCTCGACGCCCTCCGACAGGCCGTGGCGCGCAGCGACGACGGCTCGCCGGCCGCACGCCTCGCCTGGCTCGCCCTGGTCGGCATCCTGCGCTGCACCTCCCACGCCGGCACCGCCAACTGGCAGTACCTGCTGCCCGGCCGCCGCAAGGCCCGGGTGGCCGAGCCCCTCGCCGCCTACCGGGCGCTGGCCGAGTTGATGGCCGAGGACATGGATGCCGAACCAGGCCCGCGGGGTCCACGGGCGCGGCTGCTGGCGGCCGACGCGCGCGACTGCGCGGAGATCGCCGACGGCTTCGCGACGCTGGTGTTGACCTCGCCGCCCTACCCCAACAACTTTGACTACGCCGACGCCACCCGACTCGAACAGACCTTCCTCGGCGAGATCGACGGCTGGGGCGACCTGCAGCAGGCCGTCCGCCAGCACCTGCTGCGCTCCTGCTCCCAGCACGTCAGCACCAGACGGGAGGACCTCGGTGACCTGCTCGCCGATCCGCTGCTCGATCCGATCCGCGAGCGGATCGCGCCGGTCTGCGGAGAGCTGGACGAGGTGCGAAAGACCCACGGCGGCCGCAAGGCCTACCACCTGATGGTCGCCTGCTACTTCCTCGACCTCGCCCGGGCCTGGCGGGCCCTGCGGCGGGTCTGCGCGGCGCGTTGCCGCGTCTGCTTCGTCGTCGGCGACTCGGCGCCCTACGGCGTTCACCTGCCAGTGATCGAGTGGCTCGGCGAGCTGGCGCTGGCGGCCGGGTTCTCCTCGTACCGCTTCGACAAGACCCGCGACCGCAACGTCAAGTGGAAGAACCGCAAGCACCGGGTGCCGCTGTGCGAGGGTCATCTGTGGGTCGAGGCGCTTCCTCGCGAAGGCGGATCTGGCTGACCTGGGCGGGTCTCTTGCCCTCGCGACCGGCGTAGAAGGCGCGGATCTGATCCATGTCACGCGGCAGGTCTCCCGACGGACGAACCGTCGGGCCGAAGCCACCCTCCTTGCGACCCCAGTCGAGCACGGTGAGCACGATCGGCACCTCGGCCTCCGCGGCGATGTGGTAGAAGCCCGACTTCCAGTGGTCGCGGTAGGAGCGGGTACCCTCGGGTGGCACCACCAGCCACAGCCGCTCTTGCTCGGCGAAGACCTGCGCCAGCTGGGCCACCACGCCGTGGGGCGAACGCCGATCGATCGGGATGCCACCGAGCCAGCGCATCAGCGGCCCCCAGGGCCCGCTGAATAGCTCGCGCTTGCCCATCCAGCGCGGCCGGAACTCGTAGGCCCAGGCGAAGGCGAGCATCGCCGGCAGGTCCCAGTTGCTCGTGTGGGGCGCGGCGATCAGCACACACTTGTAGTCGGGCGGCTGCTCGCCGACCCGGCGCCAACCACCGAGGCGGAGATACAGCTCACCGAGTAACTTCTTCACGTGCTGTCCTTTCCTCGTCCCGCTCGCGCTACAGGCGACGCGCCCGCGGTGACCTCGGTCGGGCCGGAGCGACTCCGACCACGGATTATCAGGTAGATCGCGATGCCCAGCAGGACGAAGCAGAGCCACTGGGCCGGAGTCAGCGCGGCGTAGCGGCGGTCGCCGGTGCGGAGCAAGTCGAGCAGGAATCGAGCCGGGGCGTAGAGCAGCAGCACCACCGCGGTGTGAAAGCCGACAAACGGCGTGGGCCGGCGAGCGAGGGCGTAGAGCACGATCGAGATCACTGCCGCCCAGAGCATCTCGTACAAGCCGAGGTTGTGGCGAGCGCCACCCGGGTAGGCCACGGCGAGCAAGAAGTCGCTCGGCAGGCCGAGGTGGTCGTGGGAGAAGAAGCAGCCCGAGCGGGCGACGATCCAGCCGGGAGCGAAGCCGTACCAGAGAGCATCGAGGTAGGCCAGCATCCAGATCCCGTAGCGCTTGCAGTAGATCAACAGGGCGATGGTGCCACCGATGAACCCGCCGAAGGACGAGATGCCCTCCCAGACGCGCAGCAGCGACAGCGGATCGGTCAACAGCCGCTCGGGGTAGTAGGCGACGATCTCGACCACGTGGGCGCCGATGAAGCCGCCGACGGCGACCCAGGCCAGCGCCACGGCGCTCAGCGGCGCGTAGAGCCCCACCGCCTTGACCCGCCGCTGGGCGAGGAAGTAGCAGAGGACCATCCCGAGGCTCATCAGCCACATGAACGGGTGGAGCGGCTGGCCGAGGATGCGCACCACCGGCAGGGTGAAGTAGGGGATCATCGCCGGATCGCCACCGCTACCAGCCGACGTTGACCAGCGGCGCCACCGGGAGCAAGCCGCCGAAGCGCGCGAAGTTGATCAGGCCGATCTGCACACCGTGGAGCCGGCGGGCGACGTTGACCAGACCGATCTGCACGCCGGTGATCCGGCGGGCGAGGTTGACCACGCCGAGCTGGGCGGCGTAGGCCTCGCCCTCGACATGATTCACCGCGCCGACCTGAAACAAGCCGGCGAAGTCGTCGACGAGGTTGTAGAGCGAGGCCTGGATCAGCACGCCGACCCGGGCGTCCTCGTTCCAGTTGATCGCCCCGAGCTGAAACAGGCCGTACATCCGCCGCTCGACCTGGTTGAACAGCCCCAGCTGACCGATCCCGGCCATCCGCGCCCGCTCGCCGAGCCGGTTGACCACCCCCGCTTGCAGGCCGAGGTAGAGCCAGCGGCGATCGACCACGTTGTAGAGGCCCAGCTGACCGAGGGCGATCATCTCGCGATCGATGCGGTTGAACGCGCCGAGCTGCACCAGCCCGTAGAACTCATTGGCCTCGTTGACCGGCGCGAGCTGCAGCAGCCCGGCGAAGGACTCGGTACGGTTGCGCCACAAGGCCGCCTGGAGCACCGTCAACGCCTCGCCGGTCTCGGTGGTGTGCAGCCCGAGCTGAAACAGGCCGGTGAAACGGTAGGCGTTGACGTCCCAGCCGATCTGCAGCACGACGGTGTCATCGTCGCCAGCGGCCGCTGGCCGGGCCAGGCCGACCAGAGCCAGCGAGAGCAGCAACCACGGCAGGTGACGACGGCGCACAGGCATCGTCACCGATGATACCACCCCTGCGGCAGACGGCCGGCTGTTCGTCAGCGGGACGGCAGCATCCGACGCAGGCGGAGGGCGAAGAGCAGCGCCGCCACCGACCAGACGCCGAGCCACCAGGGATGATCGTACAGCGGGTGCAGCCGGGCGATCACCGCGTGGCTCACGGTGACCCAGCGCAACACCGACAGGACGAGGTCGGCCCAGGCCACGGCGACCAGGGCCCAGTGCCACGGCACTGGGGGCAGATCCCGCCAGCGGGCCATGCCCAGCACCAGCAGCGCGAAGGCGCCCGCGCGAGCCACGCTGGGCGAGAAGCTCAGCAGCCGGAGCGCCGCCACCTCGAGCGAGGCGGCGGGCCAGGGCCCGGAGCCGACCAGCAGCGGAAAGAGCAGCATGCCGAGGCTGGTGACGACCGCGACGGCGAGGCAGAGCAGCGCCCCGCGGTGGACCCAGCTGGTCACCCCCACGCCCTGGTGTCGGGCGCGCAGCAGTCCCACCGCCAGCGGCAGCAGCGCCGCGAGGTGCGCCACGAGCACGACGGTGTTGTAGAGCGACATCCAGCGCCGGATCTCGATCGGCGCGCCGCTGAACCGACCGACCATCTCGGGCGCCAGCGGCGCCGTCGCCAGGCAGAGCACCCAGACCCCGAGCCAGCCCCACAGCAGCAGCCGCAGGCCTCGCCGAACATCGGCGGCGGCCGCAGTGAACTTCGCTTTGCTCACAACCGCTAGTCTATCCTCAGCCCGCTCGTGGGAGAAAACGCGTAGAGTCGACCGCGATCGAGTCGCGGGATCGCGCAGAGGGGAGCTCCAGATGATTCACCGGGCCAAGACCTTCGTCATCGCCGTCATCGCCGTCCTGGTCCTGGCCGCACCGCGGTCGGCGGTCGCGGCGCTCTGTCACTTCGACGCTCACTTCGACGGTAGCGGCGTGCCGCTGAAGTGGCTCGCCTCGCCGATCAAGTACCACATCAACGCCTCGCGCCTGCCCGCCGCGGACCAGGCCGCGGCGATCGCCGCGGTGCAGGCGGCGTTCAAGAGCTGGGAGCTGCCGTGCACCACGTTGCAGTTCCAGTACGCCGGGCCATCGACGGCCTTCGGCGAGGTGCCCGGGACGATCAATGTCTACTGGGGCAACGACGCCACCAGCTGGCCCCACGGCTCGAGCTCCTACTACTGGTACTACGGCGGCATCACCTCGCTGGCCACCGGCGAGATGACCAAGGCTTCGCTCGGTGGCAACGCCATCGACTGGGGCTGGACCGTGGGCGGGGGGCCGAAGGCCTACGACATCCAGACCGCTCTGACCTGGATGATCCCGGGCGCCATCGGCTTCTTCGTCGGCAACGACCCGGACCAGGGCAGCATCGGCTTCCAGCCGAACGAGGTCAAGCGGACGCTGACCGCCGAGCACGTGGCCGCCGCCCGGGCGACCTACTTCAAGGCCGACCCGGGCTGCGCCCCGCCGATCAAGCTCACGCCATGTGAGCTGTGGGACCCCAGCGTCGACGCCGGACCGGTGCCGGACATCGGCGTCGCCGATGGCGGCGCGGACGGCCCGACGCCTGACGCAGCGCCACCGGCCGACGCCGGACCAGCTGCCGACGCCCCCCCGGTCGCTGATATCGGCCCAATCCCCGACGTCGGCACCACGGTCGACGGCGACGACGGGGCCGCGGACCAGGGCCCGCCGCCCGGTGATGCCCCAGCCACGACGGGCGGTGCCGGCGACGATGGCTGCTGCAGCATCAGCCACGTCCTGCGCGCCGACCAGGGCATCTTGCTCCTGCTCGGTCTGCTCGCCCTACTCCGACGACGACGCCTACCCACAGGGTCGCGTGGGGGGGCGCAGTAACTGGAAACTTGCTGTATTTACCAGCTCTTACCTCTGTTGAGCCCCCTCTCCTCCACCACGGTATCAACAGGCGGTCAACAGGCAGGCGAAGGGGGCGATGTGGGCTGTATCTGCGGAAAATCGGCCAGCATCGCCGAGTGCTGCGGCCCGCTGATCGCGGGTGAGCAACGAGCGCAGACCGCCGAGCAGCTGATGCGCTCGCGCTACACGGCCCACGTCATGCAGGCCATCGACTACCTCGCGGCGACCCAGGATCCGAAGACCAGGGGACAGCTTCAACCGCGAGGCCGCGGCGAGGCGGGACCGGCGCGCCGCTGGCAGGGGCTGCGGGTGGTCTCGGTGGAGGGCGGCGGCCCAGAGGACAGCGCCGGCATCGTCGAGTTCATCGCCAGCTACAGCATCGACGGCGAGCTCTCGGCCCACCACGAGCGCTCGCGCTTCCGCAGGCTCGACGACGGCCGCTGGGTCTACGTCGACGGCGACAGCCCCCGGGCGAGCAAGGGCGGCCGCGTGGGCCGCAATCAGCCCTGCCCCTGCGGCAGCGGCCGCAAGCACAAGCGCTGCTGCGGCAGCGGCTGAGTGCGCCCCGACCCGTGACGCGGCCGCGGCTGTGGCTCGTTCAATCGATCAATCCAGCGGCAGGTGCATCTCGGTGATGAGCTGCTCGGCGGGAAAGTCGGCCGGGCGCATGTAGACCCGCTGGGTCATCGCGCCGGACGGCTTGCGACCCTGCTTCTTCGCCTCGGCGTACAGCAGCCGCGGCAGCTCCACCGATGTCTTCTTCAGCGGCCCGACACCGAAGGCGGCGAGCACCTCGTCGCCGGCGATCTGGTCGAGGAAGAACTCGCCCTTCCAGTCGGCCTTGGGCATCACCCAGGCCTTCTTGCTCACCGGGAAGCAGACATCGGTGAGATAGGCCGCCGGCCTCTTGACCCTTGGCGGACCCTTGCGGTGGACCAGCGCCGCCGCACCAAGGGGAGCGAGGCCCTTGCCCGCCATGTAGGAGACGACCCGGTCCATCGCCGCGCTGACCCCCGACAGCTCGCCCTTGAGCCTGGTGCAGGCCAGCGGGGTGTCGTAGGTGTGGCGGATCTCGGTCAGCCCGTTCTTCACCTGCTCGGGGCGGGCGAAGACCCGATCGTCAATGGCCTCGCAGAAGATCCCGGACAGCTTCTCGCTGAGGTAGGGCTTGCTGTCGAAGGTGTAGACCCGCTTGGTCGGCACCTTGACCCCGCAGTGCTCCTCGGGCTCGGAGAAGACGCCGACCAGCTCGCCCTTGGTGCCCAGCAGCGTCGTCTCGAGCCTCACCCCGGCGACCAGCGAGCTGTTGGCGTCGATGGCCAGGCTCCCGATGGTGCCGCCCGCGGCGTCGCTGACCACCAGGCCATCGTAGGACTTGCCGCCGAGCTCGACCTTCTTCGCCTCGAGCTTGCGGTCGCTGCCCTCGAGCGGCCAGAGCCAGCTCGCCTCGAGCAGCCGGGAAAACCTCGTCGCGTGCTCGGCCAGGGCCTGGTGGCAGGGCAGCACCGCCCGGCCGACCTTCTGCCAACACTTGCCATCGGCTGCCACCTGGACCACCGGGTTGCCGGAGAGCTTGTCGACGTGCTCGAGGCGCATCGAGCCGGCCCGGTGCTTGACCGTGCCGTTGATCACCATCCCCATCAGCTCGGCCTGGTATCGGGCAGAGAACGAGCTCGCCGCCTTGAGCTTCTTGCTGCCCCCCTGGAGCTGGATCGTGTTGACCAGCAGCTGCTGGTGCGGCGGTAGCTGTGGCGCCGTCGCCTTCTTCTCGCACCCCGCCACGGCGACGGACAGCGCCGCCAGGACCAACGCTCCCCGGTTTCGATCGCTCATCGTTACCCTCCCCGCAAAAGAAATAGGCCCGCGCGATGAGTATCTTGAGCGGACCCAACGCGGTCAACCTCGATATAGTCGAGGCAGGCCGCCAGGTGCGGGCGAGCAGGTCGGTGGTGCGCGTCGCGCCGTCCCGGCTTAAGCTAGCGCCCATGAGGGTACCGTGATGTCCTGGGTGAAAATCGTCAGCGCCGCCGACGCGGCGCAGGTGGGCAGGGAAGCCCGCATCGGCCCGACCGGGCTGACCATCGGGCGCGAGCCTGGCAACACCTTGGTCGTCGACGACCCCCAGTGGTCCCGCCACCACGCGCGGATCACCGTCGGCGACCAGGGCCCAGTGCTCGAGGACCTCGGCAGCGCCAACGGCGTGAGCGTCAACGGCCAGCCCGTCGCCACCCGGCTGCTCGGCCACGGCGACCGGATCAAGATCGGCGAGACCGAGCTCGAGTTCGAGGACGCGCGGCTGGTCACCAGGGGCTGCCCCCACTGCGGCCAGGCCCTGGCGGGCGACGCCCTGTTCTGCGGCGGCTGCGGCGGCAAGGTCGAGAACACGTCTCTGGCGGCTCCGGCTCCGGCTCCGGCCCCGGCCCCGGCAGCAGCGGCCCCGGCAGCAGCGGCCCCGGCTCCAGCGCCACCGGTAGCGACCCCCACGCCCGTGGCTGTCGCGCCACCGGTAGCAAGACCCGCCCTCGCGGTAGCAGCGGCGGCGGCCCCACCGGCCAAGCGGCGCACCTGGCTCTGGGTCTCGCTGCTCGTCTTCAACCTGCTGCTCTTCAGCGGCGCGGCGCTGTTCTTCTTCTTCGGCTGGTCGCGAGACGA
>JAUVBO010000522.1 GCA_030591195.1 Pseudomonadota bacterium | reverse complement strand
GGCGGGGCCGGCGGCCGTCGTGGCCGACACCCGGCGAGCGTGGTCTACCGGCGGGCGCTGGCGCTGATCGGCCGTACGGGTCAACGCAAGGCGCCCCACGTCACCCCGGCGGAGTTTGCCGACTCGCTACGGTCGCGCGGTACGCCCGGGGCAGATGCGTTTGACAGCCTCACCCGCGCCTATTATTCAGCCCGGTACGGTGCAGGCGAGCGGGATGAGCTGGATCGGCTCAAGCAGGCCTGGCAGCGCCTGCGGCGGGTGCTGGCGAAGCGGCCGGCGGCGAGCACAACCGGCGAGCAGGCGTCGGGCGGCTGAGGAATCAAGCAATGCCAGATAGATACAAGGTGGCAGTCGCCGGAGCGACCGGCGCGGTGGGCCAGCAGATGCTGGCGATCCTCGCCCAGCGGCGCTTCCCGGTCGGCGAGCTGGTGGCGCTGGCCTCCCCACGGTCGGCCGGCCGGCCGCTGCTGTTCGATGGACGGGAGGTCCGGGTCCAGGCGCTGGACGAGGGCAGCTTCGAGGGGGTCGACCTGGCGCTCTTCTCCGCGGGCGGCGCCGCCAGTATTCGCTTCGCCCCGGCCGCCGCGGCGGCTGGCGCGACGGTGGTCGACAACTCGAGCGCCTTCCGGATGGATGATGACGTCCCGCTGGTGGTGCCCGAGGGCAACCCCGAGGCAGCCCTCGACGCGCCGCGCGGGATCATCTCCAACCCGAACTGCTCGACGATCCAGATGGTCGTCGTCCTCGAGCCGCTCCGCCGGGCCGCGGGCATCGAGCGGATCGTCGTCGCGACCTACCAGGCAGTCTCGGGCGCCGGCTTCAGCGCGCTGAACGAGCTGAACGAGCAGCTGGCCGCCGCCGGTGATCGGCCGCCGCTGCCGCCGCCGAAGGTCTTCCCCTACCAGATCCTCGGCGAGTGCTTGCCTCAGATCGGCGACCTGCTGCCCGACGGCGACAGCACCGAGGAACGCAAGATGGTCAACGAGACGCGCAAGATCCTCGGCGAGCCCGACCTGCGCGTTTCGGCCACCACCGTGCGGGTGGCCGTGCTCTGTGCCCACAGCGAGGCGGTCAACGTCGAGCTCCGCGGGCCGCTGAGCCCCGACGAGGCCCGGCGGCTGCTTGGCGAGGCGCCGGGCGTCGAGGTGGTCGACGATCCGGTGGCCCAGCGCTACCCACTGGCCCGCCAGGCCTCGGGCACCGATCCGGTCTACGTCGGGCGTATCCGCCGCGACGCGTCGGTGCCCCACGGGCTCAACCTCTGGGTCGTCGCCGACAACCTGCGCAAGGGCGCCGCGCTCAACGCGATCCAGATCGCCGAGGTGCTACACGAGCGTGGCAAGCTCGGCTCCCGCTAGGCGCGCTTGACCGGTTGGGGAGCGTTGCTAAAAACCGGCGACTGTCATAAACCGGCGGCAACGCGAGGTTACGTGATGGACGCCCAGACGATACGTCGGAAGTTCCTTGAGTTTTTTGCCCAGGCCGACCACGAGGTGGTGCGCAGCTCGTCGCTGATTCCGGACGGCGACCCGACGCTCTACTTCACCAACGCCGGGATGGTGCAGTTCAAGGACGTCTTCGTCGGCGCCCAGACCCGGCCCTACCGTCGGGCGACCAGCTCCCAGAAGTGCCTGCGCGTCAGTGGCAAGCACAACGATCTCGAGAACGTCGGGCGGACCTCGCGGCACCACACCTTCTTCGAGATGCTCGGCAACTTCTCCTTTGGCGACTACTTCAAGGACGACGCGATCCGGCTGGCCTGGGTCTTTCTCACCGAGCAGATGGGGCTCGACGCCGATCGTCTGGTCGCCACGGTCTTCGGTGGTGACGAGGCCGTGCCGGCCGACGAGGAGGCCGCGGCCATGTGGGCCAGGCACGCCAAGCTGCCGCCGGATCGGATCCTGCGCCTGGGCAAGGCGGACAACTTCTGGGCGATGGGCGATCGCGGTCCCTGCGGCCCGTGCAGCGAGCTGCATTACCTGCAGGACGAGTCGCTGCCCTGTCCCGAGCCGGAGTGCCTCGGGCCGGCCTGCGAGTGCGATCGGTGGATCGAGATCTGGAACCTGGTCTTCATGCAGTTCGACCGGCAGGCCGACGGCTCGCTCCAGCCGCTGGGCCAGACCGGCGTCGACACCGGCATGGGCCTCGAGCGGCTCGCCGCGGTGGTCCAGGGCAAGCTGTCGACCTACGACACCGATCTGCTCCGCGCCCTGCTCGACTTCACCGCCGAGCTGGTTGGCAAGCGCTACGGCGACGACCCGGCGAACGACGTCAGCATCCGGGTGGTGGCCGACCACGCCCGCGCCACCGCCTTCTGCATCGCCGACGGGCTCTTCCCGGAGAAGGCCGGGCGGGAGTACGTGCTGCGCCGGATCATGCGGCGGGCGATCCGCCACGGCAAGTTGCTCGGCTGCGAGGAGCTGTTCTTCGACAAGGTCTGCGTCCAGGTGGCCGAGCAGATGGGCGAGGCGTTCCCCGAGCTGCGCGAGCGACAGGCGGTGATCGAAAAGACGGTCCAGCTCGAGGAGGCAGCCTTCCGGCGGACCCTCGATCGGGGCCTGCAGAAGGTCAGCGAGGAGGTGGCCGCCACCGACCAGGCGGGGGGCAAGCGGCTCTCCGAGGACTTCGTCGGCATGCTCTACGGCACCTACGGCTTCCCGATTGACCTCACCCGGCTGATCGCCGAGGAGAGCGGCCTCGCGGTGGACGAGGCGGCGGCCCGCGAGTGGGTGGTCAAGACCTACGGCGGCGCCGACAGCAAAGTCGGTGACGAGGCAGAGGCCGCCGCTCACAAGCAGGTGCTCGAGCTGCAGGGGCCCACCGACTTCGTCGGCTATCACGACCAGCGCGCCTCCAGCGAGGTGGTCGCGTTGTTGCGCGTCGGTGACGACGGGCAGCGGGCGCTGGTCGACTCGGTCAGCGCGGGAGACAAGGTCGAGGTCGTCACCCGGGCGACGCCGCTGTACGGGCGATCCGGCGGCCAGGTGGGCGACACGGGAACGATCCGCGCCGGTGAGGTTGAGATCGCGATCCAGGACACGATCAAGGTCGGCGGCGCGCTGATCGTTCACCAGGGAACGGTCGGCGCCGGTGGGCTCGAGGTCGGCCAGCAGGTCGAGCTCGAGGTCGCCGGTGAGCGGCGCCAGGCGATCCGCCTCAACCACTCGGCGACTCACCTGCTGCACCACGCCCTGCGCAGCGTGCTCGGGACCCACGTGGCGCAGAAGGGCTCGGAGGTGGCTCCCGGGCGGCTGCGCTTCGACTTCAGCCACTTCGAGGCGCTGACCACCGAGGAGGTGGAGCAGGTCGAGCAGCGGGTCAACCAGCAGATCCGCGCCAACGAGCCGAGCAGCACGGAGGTGCTCCCGTTCGACGAGGCGCGCAAGCTCGGCGCGATGGCGCTCTTCGGCGAGAAATACGCCGAGCAGGTGCGGGTGGTGCGCATCGGCAGCGAGTCGGTGGAGCTCTGCGGCGGGACCCATGCGGTCCGAGCCGGTGACATCGGCCTGCTGCGGATCGTCGCCGAGGAGCCGCTAGCTCTCGGCGTGCGGCGGATCGTCGCCGTCACCGGCGAGGGGGCCCTGCAACGGGACCAGCAGCGCGACCGGCTGCTGGCTGCCGCCGCGAGGCAGCTGAGGGTTGGCCCGGAGCAGGTCTCCGAGCGAGTGGACCGGTTGCTTGGACAGCTCAAGGCCCACGAGCGGGAGATCGCCCAGCTCAAGAAGCGGCTCGCGACCGGCGGCGGCACCGACCTGATGTCCCAGGTTCAGGAGGTGGCGGGCGTCAAGCTGCTCGCCACCCGCGTCGACGCGGCCGATCCCAAGACCCTGCGCGAAGCCGGTGATGCCCTGCGTGACAAGCTCCAGAGCGGGGTGGTGGTGCTCGGCGGCGAGCACCAGGGCAAGGCGACCCTGCTGGTGATGGTCAGCAAGGACCTGACCAACAAGGTCCACGCCGGCAAGCTCGTCGGCAAGCTGGCGGTGCTTGTCGGGGGCCGCGGCGGCGGTCGCCCCGACATGGCCCAGGCCGGTGGCCCGCGGCTCGAGGCCCTCGATCAGGCGCTCGAGGCCGCCCGCTCGGAGATCGAGAGACTGACCCAGGCCTAGCCACGAGAAGCGGTCGCCTTTTGCCTGTCCAGTGTGTCATCATCGCGATC
>JAUVBO010000919.1 GCA_030591195.1 Pseudomonadota bacterium | reverse complement strand
TGGCACCCGAGGGGGGAGCCGACGCCGACGCGGTGGGCGCCCTGCGCGTGGTCGAGCTGCTGCACGCCAGCCTGCTCGAGTTGCGACTGGTCCCCGCTGACCGGCGACCCAAGCCAGCCACGGCGCTCGCGCCGGTTCGCCGGTTGCTCGCCCGAGCCCCCGCCACCAAGGCGCCGGCCCGGCGCGGCCTGGCGCTCGAGCTCTGGGGCGGTCCGGCCGTGGTCTACGGGACCGGCGGCTTTGCCCCGGCGCTGGCCCTGGCCCTGGGTGGTGCCCTGCGCCCCTCGGCCGGGCTCGCCGTGGGTCTCGACACCCGCGTCGCGCTGACCGGGCCCTCGATCAGCGACCCGCGCGGCGAGGCCTCGCTGTCGACCCTGCAGCTCCGCGGCCGAGCCTGCTACGCGCCGTGGCCCGATCGGCGCCTCTCGCCGGCGGTCGGCATCGCCGCCGGAGTGCTGCTCGCCCGCGCCAGCGGCGAGCCCGCCCGGGGACACCTCGCCCACACCGAGTGGACCGCCGCGGCGGTGACCACGCTGCAGCTGCAGCTGTCGCTCCGGCTCACCGGAAAGCTGGCGCTGGTGCTCGACGCCGGCCTCGGAGCGATCTGGCCCCGGCTGACGCTGCGCTTCGACGACGACGCGGTGGCACACCTCGGGCCGCTGGTGCTCGACGGGTCGCTCGCGCTCGCCTGGACCCTTGGAGGACGGCCATGAGCCCCTTCGCGAGGCGCCGGTCGCAATGGGGCCGCTCGCTAGGCTGGCTGGCCCTCGGCTTGCTGGTCGCCTGTCACTCGGGCGACCTGACCCCGATCACCCGCGCGGGTGACGCGGCGGTCGCTCGCGACGCGACGAGCGACGCCAGCGACGCCAGCGATGCCACCGACGCCACCGACGGCGCATCGACCTGCCCGTGTCTCGAGGCGGGCGTGGTCGGCGGAAACCTGATCGACAACCCGGGCTGCGAGGAGCCCTCGACCGTTGGGGACATCGCGGGCTGGGACGAGGTCCTCGGCGACAACTGGCAGTGCGGCACGCAGGTCTCTGCCCGCTCGGGCAGCTTTCACTTCTATCCGGCCAACACCGGCGGCGACGACGGCACGATCGGCGAGCTGCGGCAGGACATCGACCTGTCAGCCGTCGTGAGCCTGAGCGGCGACGACGCGCTGACGTTGGCCTTCACCGGCTTCGTGGGCAACTGGGCGACGCACTCGACCGACGCCTCGCGGGTGGTGATCGAGTACCTCGACGAGGCGAAGAGCCAGCCGCCGCTCGAGGCCTACGACAGCGGTGACATCTGCTGCATCAAGGGCTGGCAAGCGATCAGCGACACCCGCGTCGCGCCACCCGAGACCCGCTTCATCCGGGTGCGCCTGATCAGCACCCACCACTACACGAGCACCAACGACGGCTACTACGACGACCTGCGACTCGTCGTGCTCTGACCCTCGCGGCATCCAATCGCACCGACGAGCGCCGCCTTGTCACCGCGGATCAGAAGCTGACCTCCACGCTGCCGGTGACCCGAGTGTTGCTGGTGAACCAACCGAGGTAGCTGCCCTCCGCCCGCTTGCCGCGCAGGATCGCGGCGCCAAGCTCGAGCGCTACGCGGTCGAACGCCACGTAGCGCACCGCTGGAGTGATCAGCAGATCGAGGCGATCCATGGCGCTGAGCAGGCCGAGATCGAATCGCAGGTTCTCGCCGACCTCGTAGCGCACCCGGCCGAAGGCCGCATACTCGAAGGGCCGCCGCAGGAGGCTGAAGATGTCGCCGCCGCCCGCCGCTCCCCCTGGCGACCGGCCCACGAACGACCGGGCGAGCCAGAGGTCGAGGAACAGGTGCAGCCGGTGGTCGTCGAAGAATCGCCCGCTGCGATAGTCCACGCCGCCGACGGCCGAGACGTAGGGATCGACGACCTCGTCGGCCGAGCCGTCCCAGTCG
This sequence comes from Pseudomonadota bacterium, assembly GCA_030591195.1. Next base: position 863 of record JAUVBO010000919.1, on the reverse strand, counting down.
CTGGTCAGCAGCGCCATGCCCTCTGCCGCGAAGCGGAGCTTGCCCCACGCCGCTTCCGCCTCGAGCGTCACCAGGTGCACCCGCCGGTAGTCGAGCGACAGCTGAAGCTCGAGCGGCTCCGCCGCCGTGGACTGGGAGGCGCTGCGCAACACCGGCATCGGATCGAACCGCCAGGCGTAGCCCGCGGCGATGTCGAGACCGCCCAGAGAGGCGGCGAGCCGTAGCGCCAGCTGGCTGTTCTGCAGCGTCGTCCCGGGCGGACTCGTGGCGTCAAAGGTGATGCGACTGGGCGGCGCCCGGGGATCGAGCGGCATCGTCGGCATCAGCCAGCGCGAGGAGCCGACGATGCCCCCATCGGCCTCGATCCGCTCGGGAAGGGGCAACTGGTGAGCCTCGGGCACCGGCAGGAAGTAGCCTTCGATCTGCACCGGGCCGAGGAGCAGGCCGAGGCGGACCAACCACGCGCCGCGGCGCTCGGCGTCGATCGGGTCTCTGAGGTCGACGGGGTTGATCACATCGGCGGGGTTGGCGCTGTTGGCCGTGCCCCAGGCGATGATTGCTCTGCCGGCGCGCACCGACAGCGGCCCCAGCCTGAGGTCGACGTAGGCCTCCTCGGCCTCGAAAAGATCACGCCGCTCGTCGGAGAAATCGTGGCGCACCAGCATCCGGCCCCGCACGGTGACGGACCGACTCTTGACCGCCGCCTCGAGGGCGAGATCGACGCTGTTGCGCCCGGCGACCTTCTCTTCGCCGAGCGTCTTGATGTAGCTGAAGTGCTCGACCGACAGCCGGCCGCCGATCTCCGGCGAGAAGACCGTCCTCGGCGACCCGTTCGAGCCGCGCTTCGCCCGTGTCGACGCCTC
>JAUVBO010000191.1 GCA_030591195.1 Pseudomonadota bacterium | reverse complement strand
GCCCGGTTCACGGCCACGGTCGGGGATCGGCTGGGCCCGCGCGCGGGTGCCCTGACGCAGATGATGAGCCGCCAACCGCTGGTCGGTTATAATCACTCGCTCCCCTACAAGGGGAGAACCTTCCACGTCCAGACCGAGGACTCGGGCGTCAGAACCCCCCACATCTTCTCGCACCTGTTCCATCAGGGTCTGATCATCGCCTCGTCCAAGACGCTCTACGAGCCAGCCTCGCTGCCGGACGAGGTGCAGGTGGCGATGAAAACTCAGCACAAGTCGCTGATGAAGCGGCTGGTGCGGGGTGAGCTCGACGACAAGATCAGCACCCTGCTCGGTGGCCTCGAGGCCGGCGCCCCGCTGGGTTCGGGCGCCCTGAAGGAGCAGAAGAAACGGATCCGCAGCTACCACCACCAGCTGACCTGCGCCGATCGGGTCTACTCGATCCAGACCTACTTTTACTCGGCCGTGGTCACCGATGTCTTCCACGAGAAGATCCTGATCACCTCCCACCTGCAGGATTACCGCGAGGAGGCCGAGCCCGGCAGCGACGAGATCAAGCGGCGGGCCCAGGAGCAGCACAAGCAGATCATTCGGCAGCTGCGAGACGGGGGCTTCGACGATCGCATCCGCGAGATCCTCGGCTCGGTCCGGCCCCAGGAGATTCAGGCCGAGCGCCAGGCGCCGACCCGGCGCGAGCCGCTGCATAAGTATGTCCACCGAATCGGGCGCTTCGAGATCAAGCTCGACGTGCGGACCCAGCTGTTTCCACCAGAGACTCCGCATATCATTACCGAAATTTTCCACGAAAGCAGCTTGCTCACCACGGCAACCTTCTTCGACTACAGCGAGGTCGCGGACGAGACCGACGCCTCGATGTTCGCCGAGGAACTGGCCCAGCACCAGCACATGGAGACCCTCAAGCAGATCGTCGCCGGCGGCTACGACGACCTGCTCCGACTGACCCTCGCCGACGCCTTCCTCGACGCGATCCCGACCAACCGGCTAAAAGCTGGCCAGGCGAAATAGTGGAGGGATCGGGCGCGCTCGGCTATCTTTGGGGCGTCTTGGTCCGTGGGCAGGTATGCGTCTGAAGCTAAAAAGCGACTCGTACTTCACAGTCGGGGCCGGCGCGCACCCCGTAGATCTCGTCAGCAAGGCCAGCGGCGATCGCATCGGCCTCAACGAAGACGAGGCCGCGGTGGCGATGCTGCTGATGGAGGGGTGCCCCGAGGGCCAGCCGCTGGCGAGCCTGGTGCAAAAGCACGGGGTCGCGTGGGACCTGCCGACCCTCGAGACCTACCTGAGCAAGCTCGAGGCCGCCCGGCTGTTGCTGCGCCGTGGCCGCCACCAGCTGGTGGCCAACACCGACGACGTCGAGGCCCTCGACCTGCTCGAGCTGCAGCCGGGCTACGACACCGACACCGACGCCTTCGGCGACAAGACCGACGCGGACGCCGTCGGCGACTCCGTGATCACCAATGTCGCCGATGTCCCCGATGTCCCCGACGTCATCGCCGTCGACGACGGCGAGACCACCGTCGACCTCCCCCCCGGTCTCGACGAGCTGATGGGTCAAGGCGGACCGCAGGAGACCGCGCCACCGACGGTGGAGTCGCCGATCGACGTCCCTCAGCCATCGATGCCGCCCGCCGCCGCGGTGGCGCCCCAGCCGGCGGCGGCGCCCGAGCCCAAGCCGCCCGCCGAACCGGTGCCCGCGCTGCGCACGGACCTCGAGGCCCGACCCCTGCCCGATGGCACCGTGGCGCTCACCGATCCCCACAGCGGCGTCGAGCAACGGCTGGCCCAGGACGTGCTCCGGCTGAGCTACCTCTTCGACGGCCAGCGCACGCCACGGCAGGTGGTCGAGGCCGCCCGCGCCGAGGGGATGAACGTCACCGTCCAGATCGTCCAGACCGTGGCCGAGCGACTCACGGCGAGGGGGTTGGTCGGCCCATCACCCGCCGCCAGCGGCCACTCGTCGGCCGTGTCGCCGATGCCCGGGGCCGGCGAGGTCATGCCCCATGTCACCGGGCCGATGCCGGCGCCCGACGGCGGGCGGACCTCGGGCGTCTACGAGCCGGGCATCGAGGCGACGGCCCTCGCCACGGCGCTGGTGCTGATGCGTGACCAGCGCTTCGCCGAGGCCCAGGCCGCGGTGCAGCCGGTGCTGAACCGCAACCCGGACAGCCCCCAGGCGCTGACCCTGCTGCAGCTGATCCAGACCGAGGCCGCACGCACGCAGGTCAGCCGGCGCAAGCGACGCATCGTGCGGCTGGCGATCTTTGGCGGCCTCGGCCTCTGCCTGCTCACTGCGCTGTTCGTCCCGGTGCCCCACCGACTGACGGTGCCCTGCGTCGTGCGCACCATCGCCGCCGGCGCGGTCACCGCGCCGATCTCTGGCAAGCTCGAGCGCCTCGTGGCCAAGGGTCAGGTGGTCAACAAGGGCCAGGAGGTGGCGCGGATCTCGGACGAGGAGGCGGCCAAGGCGCTCCCGGCCCTGCGCGCGAAGCTCGCCGACAACCAGGACCTGCTGCGGATCATGCGCACCGGCGGCAACGACGAGGACGCGCGCAAGAACCGCAAGACCATCGGGCAGCTCAAGGACGAGATCGACGATCTCGACGACGCGGGCTGCGTCGACGATGCCTGCCGCGAGCAGCTCAAGCGGCTCAAGGCGCGCGTGGCGATCGCCAAGCGCAAGCTCAAGTACTGCGAGTGGAAGGCCTTCGACGACGAGGTCAAGGCGATGACCGCCAAGCTCGAGCGCGCCGAGGCGGACATCGCCAAGCTCAGGGCCAAGGCGAAGATCTCGATCACCAGCTCGACGACCGGCCTGATCACCCACCTGCACCCGACCGCCACGGTGGGCAAGGGCGCCGAGATCATCCGGATGGTCAAGTCCGACCGCTTCCAGGTCGAAGCGGCGATCGACGGCGATCATCCCCCGGTCGGCACCAAGGTCGAGCTGACCCTCGCCCGGGGCGCGGCGCGCCAGAGCTACTTCGCCAAGATCTCGAAGCTCCAGCCGGGCAAGGCCCAGATCTTGATCGAGTCCGAGGTGAACAAGGTGCTGCTCGACGGCACCTGTCAGGCGAAGCTGACCGCTGGCCGGATCCTGCTGATCAAGTCGCTCCTGCGCTGACAGTCGGCCCGCCTGTCCCCCCGGTGGGCTCGTGCGATCCCAACCGGGTCTTCAGCTCAGAGCTCGACGGCGAGCCAGGGGCCGATGCAGAAGCCGCTCAGCGCCACCGCAGCGTGGTGCTCGGGATCGGCGAAGGCGAAGGCCGCGGCGTAGCCCACCATCGCGCCGACGCCCACGCCCTCGCGGTCGTAGCCGAGCATCAACCGCGGGCGAACCAGCAGCGCCGGCGAGTGTCCGTCGGCGGTGCGGTCGTACACCGTCAGCGGGAACTGCAGACCGATCGACAGCTCCACCGCGCCGAAGAAGGCGTTGGAGCGCAGGACCGGCCTGACCCGCGCGAGGTCGATCTCGAACGCGTGGATCCCGATCGACCCGCCGCCGCTGCGCGCGGCGATGCTGGTCACGACGTAGTTCAGCCCGCCGCCGAGCTGGAGCCAGGGCAGCACCTGGCTCGAGGCCTGGACGCCGAGCTCGAAGGCGAAGCGGGCCTCGGAGCCGACGTCGCCGTAGCCGTAGCCGAGCAGGTCGTCGAAGTAGCCGCGGCTCGGTGGCAGGTTGATCACCCGCTCGCCGAGGTTGATCTCGATCGCAAGAGTCGAGCTCGAGGCCGGCACCCTGCGCTCACGCGCCGCGGTAGTGCCCGGGACCGCGAGAACGCCGCCGCCGAGCGCGCAGGCGAGCAGCAACCGCGCGGCGCGCATCAGCAGCCCTCCACGCCATCGGAGATGCGCAGCCAGTCGATCACGCAGGGCCCTTCGAGCGCGCGCACCGTCAACCAGAGGATGCTGAAGCCCCGCCCGGCGTCGATCGAGGCGAGGTCCGCCGAGCAGCTCCCGTAGCGGCCGGCGGGCGCGCCACAGGAGACGGTCAACCGCTCGAGGTGGTCGCCCACCGGCGTGGCCGGCGCCAGCTCGCCCTCCGGCGCAAACACCCGCACCTGGGCCTCGATCTCGAGCGTCGGCTTGCCGGCCTGGTCGTAGCAGCTGCTGGTCAGCGTCAGCGTCGGCCAGCCGTAGTAACCATAGGAGCCGCCCCGATCACCGCCGATGAGCAAGCCGCCGTCGAAGACCCGGCGGATCGCCGTGCGATCGTCGTCGAGCGACATCCCGACCTGCTTGCTGTGGATCGTCGAGACCAGTCGCGCCCGACCCTGCACCGTGCCCCAGGGACAAGAGCCGCGGGTGCACTGCTCGAAACCCTCGTCGAGGTATACCCGCGAGCCCCCGCGACAGGGGCAGCCACCGAACGGTCCGCCGAGCAGCAGCAGCACGCCGAGCAGCAGCAGCACGCCGAGCCGCGAGGAGAGCCTGGTCAACTGTGATTGTGCTGGGCCCGACGCCATCCGGCCGATCTTAGCCCCGCAGCGCCCCGGCGTCACCGCCGCGCTCGCCGGCGGGACCGATGTGTGTTTTGCTCCCCCATATCCTGTGCAGCGGAAGGCGCCGTTTCGATGACAGAGACTGCCTGGTACCGGTTGATCCTCGGCATCCGTGGTGAAGCCACCGCCGACCCGGAGGCCGTGAGGGAGCGCTTCATCGCCCGGGCCCACGAGCGAGGGCTCCCCGAGGAGTACTTCGGGCCCGACGGCTGGCTCTACCAGGACACCACGTCGCTCGGCCTCTACCGCTTCGCCGAGGTCGACGAGGTGCAGGCCGCCCTGCCCCACGCCCCGTGGCTGCAGCTCGAGCCGCCCTGCCCCCACGTCGGCCCGGTGAGGCTCTTTCTCACCTGGGAGTGGTGGGAGGCGCTGCCCTCGGCCGACGATCGCGAGCAGCTGGCCGAGATCCAGCTCGGGGCGGCCAACGGCTACCTCGCGCGCCTCGACGACGACCGCTGCTTCGACGCCATCGTCGAGCGCTCGTTTCCGCAGGGCGAGGCCACCGCCGAGCACGACCTGAACGACGGCGCGTTCCTGATCGACGGCGGCAGCCCCGCCTACGCCTCGTACGTGCAACAGACCATCGCCAGCGGCGACGATCCGATCACGCTCTGGGGCTACAACATCGAGGGGCTCGAGCAAGGCGAGCTCGGCCCGCTGCTGCAGATCCAGACCGCCCGGCCCTGGCTGCCGCAGCGATGAACGACGTTGACGAGTACCTGCGGGGCATCGCCACCGCCCGGCTGCTCGAGCTGACCTACGAGGTCGCCGTCGACTCGGATCCGGAGGACGAGGTCCGGTGGGCCTACGTCCGCGAGCTCCACCGCCGCCCCGAGCAGCCGGTGTTCGACGCCGCGCGCAGCTGGTGCGACGACGAGAGCTTTCTCCGGCGGATGATCGGCGCCGACCTGCTCGGGCAGCTCGGGTCCCGCGAGCGCGACCGGCCGTTCTTGCTCGAGTCCCAGCGGTGCCTGGCGGCGATGATCGACGATCCCGAGCCCGAGGTGGTGGCGGCGGCGATCACCGCCCTGTCTCACTTCTCCCAGAACCTCAACCTGCCGCGGGTGATCGAGGCTGCCGACCACTCCGAGGCCGACGTGCGCCGCGCCGTAGCCGTCTGCCTCGGCGGCGAGGCGTCGGAGCCGGCCGTCGCCGCGCTGGTGGCCCTCAGCAGCGACGATGACGAGGAGGTGCGCAGCTGGGCGACCTTCGGCCTCGGCTCCCAGTGCGACGTCGACACCGCCGTCGTGCGTCAGGCGCTGGTCGACCGGCTCGACGAGCCCGACCACGAGATCCGCGGCGAGGCGCTGGTCGGCCTCGCCCGCCGCGCCGACCCCCGGGTGATCGAGCCGCTGGCCGCCGAGCTCGGCCTCGACTCGGTCGCCACCCTCGCCGTCGAGGCCGCCGCCGAGATGCCGTCGCCACGGTTCACCGCCGCGCTCGAGGAGCGGCTCGAGCGCCAGCCCGAGGACCGGGCGCTGACCGAGGCGCTCCGCCGCTGCCGCGAGGAGCCCGCCGCAGAGTGAACCTCTCCTGAGGCAACGCCAGAGACAGCCGCAGCGAGCGCCGATGGGGATCTCCGTCTGAATTGGTCTCGTCGTTCCTCGCGACTGACACCTTCCAACCTCCCGAGCACACACCGTCAGGCTCGGCCCCGAGTTCTTCAATCTCGACCCTGGGCGCTACGCATACCGTCAGGCTCGGTCCCGAGTTCTTCAATCTCGACCCTGGGC
>JAUVBO010000393.1 GCA_030591195.1 Pseudomonadota bacterium | reverse complement strand
GCGAGAAGAGGTTGTAGGGCAGCCGCGAGCGCTGCTGGTAGCTCGCCGAGCGGGTCAGCAAGCTGACCTCGGGCCGCTCGGTCTGGGACATCGGGTTGGCGAAGTCGTAGGTGTGGATCGCGAGCTTGATCAGCTTGCCGAAGACGACCTCCTCGTAGGCGGCCGAGATCGCATCGTAGTACTGCTCGAGCAGCTGGAACTTGCGCTGGTGGTCGAGGCAGCTGGCCAGCGGCTCGCTGATCGCCATCCGCTCCGATAGCGGCGCGTCGGCGTCGCTGGTGCCGGGGAAGCGGTTGAAGTCGATCACCACCCGGGCGAGGGTCACCCGGTGGTAGCCCGGCAGGCCCAGGGCACGAGCGAGGTGCTCGGCGACGAGGTTCGCCCCCCAGTCGCGCTCGGCGACGAAGTGCTGCCAGAGGGTGCCGTCCTGCCGCAGCGCCGCCACCCCGGGCACCTCGAGCAGGCCGGCGGGGATGCGGTTTCCGTCGTGGATCGTGTCGATCAGGATCTGCGAGCGGTAGGGCTCCGGACAGAGCCCACCATCCGCTGGCCGCGGGACCGGTACGGCCTCCATCGGTGGCCCGGGGTCGCTGTGAAACTCGAGGGTCGGCTCGCTACTGCTTGAATCGGGCATCGAGCAGGAGCCTACACTACAGCGCTGGTCGGCTCTATGGCTTCGGCGATCAGCGGAGCCTCGCTAACAGTCGCTCTTGCCGTAGGGGTTGCGGCACGACGCCTGGCGGTCGACGTACGGCGGGTAGCTGATGACGATCCTGGCCCGTGCCGCCCGCCGCACCTTCTTGGTGTCGGAGGGGGGCGCCCGCCGCACCTTCGTCGGCGGCGTGTACGGCGCCCGGCGCACGGTGGCCTTGGTGAAGCGGGGGTACGGCGACCCCAGCGTCCCGGCGGGGTCGAACGTCCCGCGATAGATGCGGCGCATTCTCTTGACCCGCAGGTGGCCTGCGGCCAGGTAGGTGCGCTCGCAGAGCCTCCGCTGGCGCTTGGTCAGGACCGCGGCGACCTGGGCCGTGGCGCGGGTCTGGGTCCGCTCGAGCTGGCTGGTGAGCCAGGCCTGCTGCTGGTGCAGTCGCCGGCGCGCCATCGGGCTGATCGCGACCTTTCGCACGTCGCGCAGCGCCGCCCGAACCCGCCTCAGTCGCAGCTTCAGCGACGCCGCGGCGCGCCTGCTCTGCCGGCGGATCTTGTTGACCTCGCGTGCCTGCTGGCGGGTCAGGCGCAGGTCCTTCTTCAGGGTGCAGCGAGGACCGACGTGAGCTAGCAGCTCGCTGGCGCAGCCGTTGACGCTGGCTTCGGCCTTGATCGATGACGAGGAGACGAGGGCGACTGCTGAGAGTGACAAGAGAATTCGCATGCTGTCCTCCTTGGTTTGGCTCGCCGGGTGTTTCGCGAGCTCGCTTTCGGACAATGCAGCCGCCGTGCCACCAGCAACCATCGGCAATCAAAGACGGTTTTTAGCGGCGCGCCGTGAACCGGCGGTTACCGGATGCAGGATCTGCATCGCAGCGCTGTCCAAACGACAGCCCTCGGCGTGGTAGGCTTCGCCTCATGAGCGACGGAAAGAAGTGGCGAGTCTGCAGCTCCTGCCGCAAGGACATCGGCTTCGACCAGGACTACTACACCTGCAGCGTGTCGACCTGTAACCGCAAGCGCACCGCGCTGGTCTTCTGCTCGGTGGCCTGCTGGGACGCTCACCTGCCGACGGCGCGCCACCGCGACGCCTGGGCCGAGGAGCAGCGGTCGCCCAAGCGCTGATCTCCCGCAGACCGCTGGTCATGGCTGGGGCGGCAGAGGGGCCTGGGCCAGGCGACCCTGGAGCAGCTTGCCCCAGTCGGTGGGGGTGATCGTCGTCGGGCTGCACTCCCCCGCGCCGTCGACGGTGATCAGGTTCGGCGGGCAGCGGAAGTGGAAGGTCCAGCCGGCGTAGGGCAGCTGCAGCTGCTCGGCGGTGTCCATCAGGTTGATCAGGTCCTGGTTGTCGACCCCCTGAAACGGGCCAAACTCCCCGATCAGCACCGGCAGGGTCTTGGCCGGCTGGATGAAGACCCAGTCGAAGTCCTCGGTCGGGTTGTAGGCGTGGGTCTCGTAGACGATGTTGTTGCCGCCACCAGCAGTGATCGGATTGCTGACGTAGTAGTCGAGGCGCCGGGACCACATCCCGGTGCCCTGGACAGCGATCAGATGGCTCGGCGTGCCGAGGTCGCTCTCGACCTTGCGAATCGCCGCCACGTTGTCGTTCATCGCCTGCCAGACCTGACCATCGAGGGCGCCGTCGCTGTTGTGCTCTGGCTCGTTGCACAGTCCGTACATCACGTGAGCATCACTGGCGAAGGTCTTGGCCACCACCTCCCAGGCCTTGGCGGTCTCGGCGGTGGGCCAGCCCATGTCGGAGAAGGTCGGATCGACCCAGAAGCTGAGCAGCACGTAGACCCCGGGCTTGGTGCCAATGTGGTCGACGATCTCCTGGATGTGCTGCAGGTAGGTCGCGTCCTGGGTCAGCGTCTGGTAGTGGGTCCGCCCGTCGGCCTGAGCGTAGCTCTCGAGGTCGAGCCGGATGAAGTCGGCCTTCCACTGGTCGACCAGCACGTCGATCCGCTGCTTGACCGCCGCGGGGTTGGGGGGGCCCCAGGTGCAGGCGTTGCACGAGCGCGTGTCGTGCACGTTGGCCCCGCGTCCGTGCCAGACCGCACCCGACCCGGTGTAGATTCGATTGCCCTTGGTCGAGAGCCACTTTGATCCCGGGCCGCTGGCATCGACAAATGGGCCATCGGGCACCGACCCGTCCGGCGCCGGGCCACCATCGGGCCGTGGCCCGCTGGCGTCTTGAGCACCGCCATCGCTCGGCCGACCTCCATCGACAACACCGCGGTCCCGCGGCCCGCCTGGCGCACCGTCGGCCCGGACATTCGGACTGCTGTCGCAGGCGACGGTGGTCACCAACGACAGCACGACGAACCGGGCGCTCGCTCTCATCGAAGGCATCGCTCGCTCCTCAGCTCTCACCTGGCCCCTGGTTCCTCGTCCGGTGCAGGGGTTGGCGCCGGAGGCTCCGAGTCTAGCTCGGGACCAGGGGCTGTCGGCGCGGCGACGCCGGGCAGCGGCCGGGCCGGTCGCGGGGGCCCCTTCTTCCAGAAGCCTCCGTCGCCGAAGACCTTCCAGCCCCAGCGCAGCCAGCCGAGCACCGCGAAGGCCAGCCAGAGGGCCCAGGCCAGCATCGCCAGCCGGTAGACCGTCAGCGACGCCGAGAGCATCCACGGCGCCGCGGGCACCGGTGCGGCCCGGTCCTCGAACCAGCGCAGCAAGGTGCCGTGGGAGCCGTTGCCCTCGATCTGCATCTCGGGCTCGCCGAGCAGGCCGGCGCGGACCGCGAAGACGAGGATCCCGAGCGCGACGACGGTCCAGAGCGGGATCAGGATCTGCCGCGTGTTGAACCACAAGCGCCGCGTCGACGGCGGCTGGCTGGCGTGGAGCGCCCGCCGGCCGAGCAGCAACAACCAGCCGATGACCACCGCGGCGAGGGTGATGTGGACCTGGGACAGGCCGATCGCGAGCAGCATCCAGTGCCACCAGCGCAGGGGCGACCACCAGATCCGACCGAGGGCCAGGCCGACGATCAGCAGCACCAGCAGCAGGCTCCAGAAGAGCACCGCCGGCCCGAGCCGCGGCCCGCCGACGAACAACACCCAGCGCGAGTCGGAGATCCGCAGCGAGGTCTCGGCGTTGACGCTCGGCGCGCCGAGGTCGGCCGGGGTCACCCGGTACATCAGCCGGTCGCCGCCCGGCGCGCGCCACCTGAGCTCCACCCGCTGCGAGCCCGGCACCAGGTCGAGGGTCACCTTGCGGCCCATCTGGCGCACCGGCCGCACGTTGCCGTCGACCTTCACCGACTCGAGCGACGCGCCCTCGGGCAGGGTCAGGGTGTGCTGGGCGCCGCGGCTCGAGCGCAGCACCAGCTCGAGCTGGGCCTCGGTGGCCCGCACCCCCGGCGTGACCTTCAGCCGGCTCTGGTCGATGGTGATCGTCTGGCCGGCCACGCCGGCCGGCCGGCTGATGGCGACGCGCAGCTTCTCGCCGGGCCAGGGCCGCCACTGGGGCGCAGCCCCGTGGTGAACGGTGCCCGGATGAATCGCCGGGATGCCGCTCAGCTCGGCGTGCCAGATCGGGCTCAGGTCGAGCTGCCAGTGCTCGGTCCAGGCGGTAACCCGCGGCGCCACGAGCTCGATCGGCGACTTCTCGGCGAGCACCGAGCGCCAGACCTTCTCGGTCTCCTGGGGCCCGAGGTTGACCTGGACCTTGCCCCGGGCCACGCGCACGTCGGGGGAGGTCACCGACTCACCCGCGAGCAGCGGAACCTCGAGCACCGCCGCCACGCCCGTCGGCGACTGGCGGACCACCCGGGTGTGGACCCGCCAGTTGAGCCCGATCAGCAGCCGGCGCTCGACCCGGACGAAGGGCGGCAGAGCCGCCGGCTCGAGGGAGGCCTCGCCGCGGCCGGTGCGGGCCCGCGTCAGCTGGAGGCTGTTGTCGGCGAGCCCGTCCTCGTGCAGGCCGTCGATGGTCCAGCCGCGCAGCCTGGCCTCCACCCGGTGGGGCTTGAGCGGCAGGGGCAGCTGCACCGACTCGCGGTCGGGCAGCCGGCCCTCGAGCAGCACCTGGTGGCTTCCGGGCCCGACGAGCAGCCAGAGCCTGCCGCTGCGGTCGCGGGCCAGACCCCGGGCGGGCTTGCCGTCGAGCAGCACCCGCCGGGCGAGCCACTGGGACGCGTTGC
>JAUVBO010000190.1 GCA_030591195.1 Pseudomonadota bacterium | reverse complement strand
GCCGGCGTCGGTGTGCAGGGCGATGCTGGTGGCGCGCGAGCCCGGAACCTCGCAGAGCTCGCAGAACACCCCCAGGTCGATCAGCGCATTCTGGCTCTGGTCCTCGAGGCGCGCCACCACCACGATCGGCAAGGCCAGACGGCTGCCGGCGACGCGCACGATCAGGTGCGGCTCTTCAAGGCGAGGGGTGCTCATGGCTGGTTGCAGACCTCGAGGTTGCGGAACACCGCTCCGCTGGCGTCGCCGGAGCCCCCGGCGCTGCCAAACCAGAACAGCGGGTTCTGCCCCACCGACGGACCGCGGTAGTCGGTCTGTACCACCACGGCGCTGTCGATCTCGAGGCTGACGGTGGCGGCGGTCCAGCGCAGTGCGTAGCTGTGCCAGAGGTTGTCATCGCTGGCGGGCAGGGCGGCGCTGTCCAGGCAGCAGAAGGCGCTGTGCATGCTGGTGCGCAGCACGCCGTCGTCGTTGCCGCCGCAGCCGGGTGCCATGCTGGCCAGAAACATGCGCGCGTGGTCGGCGACACCGCTGTCGTTGTGGTTGAGGTCGAAGACCGTGCGCAGGCAGCCGTTGGCGCCGCTGGCCAGCGGCTTCTGCCAGTGCAGACCCCGGGCCTCGAAGCTCACCTTGCCCTGGTAGAAGTTGCCGCCCAGGCTGCGCTCGACCCGGGTGCCGGGGGCGTCGATCTGCAGCCCGCCGTCGACGAAGCTGCCGCCGCGCAGGCTGAAGCCGCCGCTGCTCACCGCGCTGGCGTTCTCGAGGGTCGAGCTGTAGCAGTACGGCACCTGGCTGCACACCGCGCCGTCGTCGGGGTTCTGATCGCAGTCGTCGTCGAGCTGGTTGCAGACCTCGGTGCTCGGCCCGACGAAGTTGAGGCACGGGCCCCAGCTCCCGTTGGTGCAGAGGTTGGCGCCCAGGGTGCAGAGCCCCTGGCAGACGCCGGTGCTCACGTCACAGCCGACGGTGTTGGCCGGGTAGCAAGCCGCGGTGAAGAAGTCGACGAGGGTGTCGCAGTTGTTGTCGATGTTGTCGCAGAGCTCGACGGTGGGCGGCGCGGCGCCGTTGCAGACCACCTGGCCGTTGACGCAGGCGGTGCTGCCGGCGGCGCAGGCGCCAATGTCCGAGCCACAGGGGACCGGGACGTAGCCCTCGTCGACGTCGCCGTCGCAGTCGTTGTCCTTGCCGTCGCAGATCTCCGGCTGGGAAATGCAGGGCACGCAGCCCTCGTCGATCTGGCCGTCACAGTCGTCGTCGAGCTGGTTGCCGCAGATCTCGCCGCCCGGGTTTGGCGGGCCGGGGGTGACGCTGCAGGAGCTGCCCGACTCGTCGGGCAGGCAGACGAAGTCGCCGACCCGGACGCAGATGCCGATGCCCGCGGTGCAGGTCTTGGCCGCCCGGCCGTCGTTGCTGCAGTCGGGGTTGCTCACCGCGACCTCGGGGAAGCTCTCGTCGCAGATGCCGTCGCAGTCGTCGTCGGCGTTGTTGCACTTTTCCGACAGCAGGCTCTCGGAGATGATCGCCGCCATCGCCAGCGCCAGGCTCGTCTCGTCCTCGACGATCACCGCCTCGTTGGTCCCGCCCTTGCTGGCGATGGTGTCGAGCCCGGTCTTGAGCGAGCTGTCGCCGAAGCCGATCACGTGGACCGGGATCGACTTCTGCGACCACTTGAAGAGGTCTTCAGCCTCGTCGCCGGGGTTGCCCGGGCAGGTGTCCTGGCCGTCCGTGAGCATGATCACCTTGTAGGGCCGGCAGGCGCTCTTGTCGTCGGCGGCGATCACGCCGGGGAAGAAATTGGTGCGGAAGTGACGCAACGAACCGGCCAGCGGTGTCCAGCCGGTGGCGCGCAGCTCCTTGTCGCAGGCGTCGTCACACTCGGGGCAGAGGCTGCATTTGTCAGGCGTTCCGTTGGGATTGGCGTCCTCAGGATTGACGGCCCAGGGGCAGTCGCCCACCGTCGGGTAGTCGTCGCAGTTGTTCATCCACAGCAGGATCTCGTTCTGGCTGCCGTCGGCGAAGGGCACCAGGATGTCGGCGCTGGTCCAGCCAGTGCCCACGGCGTCACCGTCGCAGTTTTCGTCCTGTGAGTTGTCGTTATCTCCAGGAGCGCCCCGCCAGCCGCCGACATCGCAGGCGAAATCACGCCCCGTCTGGTGGAATCGGGCGAGGCCAAAGATCACCTCGCCGAACGCACCGACCACGCTCGTCGCGCCCTTCTTGACTTTGTACAGGCGAATGTCGTCGGCCTGGCCGTTGTCACAGCCCACCGAGTCGCAGTCGTCGCAGTCGACGTCATCTCCCGGACACTCGGCGCTGTTGTCGCCGGAGATGTATCCCCCGCAGACCCGCTCACGCATGCTGCCCGAGGTGTCGAACAGCAGCAGCACGTAGGGCTTGACCGTCTCGGTCTGGGCGCGGGCCACCGATCCGCAGAGCGTCGCGGCGACGATCAGCGCAGCACAGTACCTCATGAGCCAGCTCCCGCTAATCATCTTGAATGCATAAGTTTTCTAGATCCCGCGTAGTATAGCGCTAGCCGGGGGGGATCACCAGCGCGCGACCCTCGGCGATCGTCTCGCCCTTCTGATTGGTCCAGCCGAGCTCGAGCCAAACCCAGCGTTTCTCCTCGATCTTCTCCTCAACTGTTGCACTCGCGGTGATCGTGTCGCCGAAGAAGGTCGGCGCCCTGAAGCGGGTGGAGATCTCGAGCAGCACGGTGCCCAGGCCGGGCAGCTGCATGCCGAGCACGTTGGCGATCAGCGACTGGGGCAGACCGCCGTGGGCGATGCGTTGCTTGAACGGCGTGGTCCGCGCGTAGGTCTCGTCGAGATGCATCGGGTTGAAGTCGCCCGAGATTCCCGCGAAGAGGTAGACGTCGGTCTCGCTGATCGTCTTGGTGAACGAGGCGGACATCCCCACCTCGAGCTGGTCGTAGGTCAAGCCGAGCTTGCGCTGAGGATCGTCCATGGCTGTGGTGCTCCCTAGTGCCGGGTCAGCGTCCGGTCACGGGATGTAGAGGTCTTTGATTTCGTCACCGACATGCAGCCGGTCGACCACGTCCATGCCTTTGGTCACCCGGCCGAGTTGGGTGTAGCGGCCGTCGAGGTGGGGCTGCCGGCTGAGGGTGATGAAGATCTGGCTGCCGCCGGTGTCGCGCCCGGCGAGGGCCATGCCCACCGAGCCCCGCAGGTAGGGACGCGGCGTCAACTCGCACGGGATGGTGTAGCCTGGCCCACCCCGTCCATCGCCCCGGGGGTCACCCCCCTGAACGACGAAGCCCGGCACCACGCGGTGCAGCCGGATGCCACGGTAGAAGCGACGGGTGGCGAGCCGGCCGAGGTTGGCCGCCGTCGCCGGGGTCTCGTCGGCAAAGAGCTCGAGGAAGATCTCGCCCTTGTGGGTCACGATCACGGCCTTGCGGGGCGGCGGACGATCGCCGGACCACGAAAGCTCGGGCAGGCCCCGTGAGCCGTGTCCATCGGCTGACGGCTCGGGCTTGACCCCTCGGGCCTCGAGCGCGTCGTAGGCGCAGCGCCGCACCGCCCAGGCGGGACTGGCCAGCAGGCGCTGGAGCGGCGGGCTCTGGCCGAGCGCGCCCAGCGCCTTGACCAGATCGCAGCAGGTGTCGGGCTCGCCGAGCGGCGCCAGGGCCGCCAGGCGCGCAACGAGCCGGTTCGACAGCCGCTTGCGACCGTCGAGGCTGAGCTGGGCGGCCCGGGCAGCGACCGCCAGAGCCGCTGCCCCGAGCACGCCGTCGTCGCGGTCCTGGACCGCTCCGAGCAGCGGCGCCTCGACCAGCGGGCTGTCGACGAGCGAGAGAGCCTCGAGCGCGGCGCCGCGGACCTGCACCGCGCTGTCGGTCAGATACCGCCGGAGAAGCGTCAGCTTCCACTGGGGCGGACGGTTCATCTTGCCGATCAGACTGGCGACCCAGGCCCGCCGCATCGGCGCCGTGACCGCCGCGGCCCGCGCGGTGCCACAGGTCGCCGAGTGCTCCGGACGCCCAAGACCGAGGTCGGCCAGCCGCGCCGCCGCGCAGTGCACCAGATCGACGCTGTGAGCCTCGACCGGGCTGTAGCGCACCGCTGCATCCGAGGCGTCGGAGAGCTCGAGCATGCTCCGAGCGAGGCGCTTGACCGTCGCCAGCCGCGCGTGAGGCTCGAGGACCTCGAGGGCGACCAGCATCGCGCGCAGCCGACGGCCGGTGAGCCGGAAGTGGCTCTGGCCGATGCTGCGCCACAGCTCGTCGAGGGCGCCGCAGAGCTTGACCACCGCGCGCTGTCCCCCGCCGGCGAGGGCACGGATCGCCTCGACCTGCGGGCCGACGTCCGGATCGCGCATCCGCGCCGAGGCGAGCCAGTCGACCAGCCGTGGGTGATCGTCGAGCTTCGCCCGGCCGATGGCACGGATGGCCCAGGCGCGGGCCTCCACCGCTGCGAGGGTGCGATCGCCGGTGCCGTCGGCCACCCGCCGCAGGGCCGCCAGCGCCGCTGGCCCCGGCGGGTGCTTGAGCCGCGCTCGGGCCCAAGTCGCCAGCATTCGCAGGGACGGCTGAGGGTGCTCGAGCAGCGGCTGCAGGGCACGGGCCAGCGCGGCCCGTTCCGTCTGGTCGAGCCGATTACGGTAGGCGAGCACACCAGCCGCCGTCAGCCCCGCCGCGAGATCCGCACTGGTCTTGGTCTTGGTCTTGGTCTTGGTCTTGGGCTGGGGCTGGGGCTGGGGCTGGCCCTCGATCTTGGGCTGGGGCTGGGCGACCGGTGGTTGCTTCAGCAGCTGCTCGATCACCGGCAAGGCGATCTTGCCGTCGCCGGTCCATCCAAGCGAAACGATCACCTCCCTTCGCCCGTCCGGGGCATCCTCGCTGGCGAGCCGCTCGGCGAACGCTCGCGCCACGCGCCCCTCGAGCGCCTCGCCGGGCCTCGAGGCGTCGAGGACCAGCAAGCGGAGGGCGAAGGCCGCCTGGCGCCGAACCTCGGCATCGGGATCGGCCCCGAGCAGGGCGAGGAGCTTGTCGCTGTTCGACAGCACACCGCTGCGCCCGGCCGCCAGCGCGGCACGTGCACGCACCGCGCTGTCCTTGTCCGACAGTCCATCGCGGATCGATGCAGCGCTGACGCGCCGCCACTCGTCCCGACGCGCGGCCCGCAGCGCCAGCTCGACCCGGACATCTCGGCCACTGGTGGGGCAGGCCGAGCCCTGCCCGCCGGGCGGACCTTCGCGGTTGCAGCGACAATCACACAGGACGCTGACCAGGGTCAGCCCGATCAGCGGACGATAACGGATCCGACGATGGAGAGACACGGACGGAGCATAGAATAAAGTGCGAAAAACAGGAAACGGCCAGCGGGCGCCCAGAGTCTATTCGTCCTCTGACGCCAGTCCTTCGACGGCCGTCCGAGCGTCGAGCAGGCAGGCCTGTTCGCTCTCGTCGGCGCCGGCAAGCTCCTCCTCGGCGATCGACAGCTGCCAGAGGGCCTCGTCCTGGTTGCGCGCCACGACCAGCAGCTCGATCAGCTGGCAGCGAAAGAGGCCGCAACCGGGCCGACCCTTGGCGACGTCCACCGCCCGGCGCAGGTACTGCTCGGCCTCGGCGAGGTCGCCGTCGCGCTGCCGGATCAGCCGCGCGATCCGCGCCTGTACGCCGGCGTTGATCTGCTGTCGCTCCTCGTCCTGGGAGGCGCGGTAGCAGCGCTCGGCCTCGGCCCACCTCTCGCCAGCGTAGAGCGCGTCGGCCAGCCGGTGGGTCAGCAGCGGCACCTGCTTTGGCGCCGCCTCCTCGAGGGCCTCGCGGTAGGCGCGCTCGGCGGCGACGTGGTCGCCGAGCTGCTGGTAGATCAGGCCGAGCTTGCCGAGGATCTGGTCCCGGGGGCCGGCGAGCCGCAGCAGCCGCTGGCCGCGGTAGAGCGGCAGGAGGCGCTCGGGCTCGCCCTCTTGGATCGCGCGGGCGACCTCGCGCTCGAAGCTGCGCAACCGGCCGGCGCAGAGCTGCCGCAGCACCCCCTCGACGAGCAAGACCACGCCGCCAACCGACATCGCGGCGTGGAGCCACGACAGGCCGACATCGCGGGCTACCGAGATCCCGGCGACGGCGACGGCGAGGTAGAACCAACGCTTGGGCCAGATCGTCAGCCGGGAGTCACCGCCAGCGCTGGCGGCGTCAGCAGCTGGCGCGGCACCTGCGGCGGTCATGATCCGAGCAGCCGGTAGCTCACGACCTTGAGGATCTCACCGACCATCGCGATGCCCATCTGGTCCGCGGC
>JAUVBO010000440.1 GCA_030591195.1 Pseudomonadota bacterium | reverse complement strand
GGTGCTGAGCCGTCCGGTGCTGAGCCGTCCGGTGCTGAGCCGTCCGGTGCTGAGCCGTCCGGTGCTGAGCCGTCGGGACCGCCGTCGGTCGCCTCGCCAGCCGCGTCGCCGTCGGGTCCGCCGTCGCCCACCGCGCTGGGGTCGAGGGTGTCACCGAGTGGGCCCGCCTCCATGATGGCGGTCGTCCCGTCGCGGGTCTTGTCGGCAGACCCGTCTAGTCCGCCGGTGCCGCCGCCAGCATCCATCCAGGCCTGCGGTGCAACTGCGTCGGCCAGCGGGATCTCGATCGGCGTCGCCGTGCAGGCGAGCAGACCGAGCGCCGTGGCGGCGAGCAAGACCGACAGCACCGAATGGCGGCTGAGCGAGGTGCTAGCCATCCGCATCGCCTGTCGTAGTGGCGTCGCCGACCATCGCGTCGCCGACCACCGCATCGTCGTCGGCCCCATCGCTGACCATCGCGTCACCAACCACCGCATCGTCGTCGGCCCCATCGCTGACCATCGCGTCGCCAACCACCGCGTCGCTGACCACCGCGTCGCCGACCACCGCGTCGCCGACCACCGCGTCGCCGACCACCGCGTCTGCCGTCGCTGCATCGGCTGCCGGCAAGCTCCCGTCACCCCCGGGGGGAGGTAGCGAGTCGAAGAACGCTGTGCTGTCGAAGGGTGTGCTCGAGTCCATCGGGGCCACCGTTGCGTCGGGGGCACCCCCCGCATCAGCCGCAGGAGGCGGTGGGAGGGTCCCGGAGTCCCGACCGGCCGGCCCACCGTCACTGGTGCCCGGGATCTCGATCGGTGTCGCCGTGCATGCCGACAAGGCGACGAGCGCGACGAGCCCAAGCGAGAGAATTGACGCGATCGTGCGATGCGGTTTCATCGTGCCCCCTGCAGATGGTTGTGCAAGTCTCCTGCCAGCCGGGATGTTATCCTAACTGGCTGAAATAGCAAAATGCCAGGAGGATCGTGTCACAAGGATTCGCCACGGAATGGCACAGTGTGACACACCGAGCTGACAGCTCGGTCAGGTGAGAGATGTGGGCGCTACCGCGCTATTGGATCCCGTGGGCACGGAGACGGCGATAGAAGGTTCGCCGGGGAATGCCAAGATCCTTGGCCGCCCGGCTCTTGTTCCAGCTGCACCGTTCGAGGGCCTCGATGATGCGCTCCTTCTCGCGCGCCTGCCGGTCCTCCTCCTTCAATCCAGCGGAAGGAGCCTGGGGTCGAGCGGGCGCTGCGGCCGGCGCGCCACCGCTGAGCGGGGACTCGAGGGTGAAGTCGTCCTGATCGAGGATGTCGCCTTCGGCGAGGACCATCGCGTTCATCAACGTGTGCTCGAGCTGCCGCACGTTGCCTGGCCACTCGAAGGCCATCAGGCGACGGAGCGCCTGCTTGGTGATCCGTGGGCTGTCGCACTTCATCCGGTCGGCGATGGCGCCGAGGAAGTGCTCGACCAGCAGCGGGATGTCATCGGCGCGGTCACGCAGCGGCGGCAGACCGACGCGGACCACATGGAGGCGATAGAACAGATCCTCGCGGAAGGTACCCTGCTTGACCGCCTCGGCGAGGGACTTGTTCGACGCGGCGATCACCCGCACGTCGACCAGGATGTCCTTGGTGCCGCCCACCGGGCGGATCGTCTTTTCCTGCAGCGCCCGCAGCAGATCGACCTGCATCCGCGCCGGCATGTCGCCGATCTCGTCGAGGAACAGCGTCCCGCCGTGGGCCGACGAGAAGAGGCCCTTGCGCTCCCGGTCGGCGCCGGTGAAGGCGCCGCGGACGTGCCCGAATAGCTCGCTCTCGAGCAGGTTCTCCGGGATCGCGGCGCAGTTGACCGAGACCAGGCGTGCCTTCTTGCGCGGGCTGGTGGTGTGGATCGCCCGGGCGACCATCTCCTTGCCGGTCCCGCTCTCGCCCTCGATCAGCACCGGCACGTCCGTGGGCGCTACCCGCTCGATCAGCTCGTAGATCTTCAGCAGGCACGGGCTGCGTCCGATCATGCCGAACTTGCCGGGCAGGGTCTCGACCCGGAAGCGGGTCTCGGCCAGGTCGCGCTTGGCCTGGGCCAGCTCCTCGGTGCGTTGCTCGAGCAGCCTGCCGCGCTCCTCGGCGAGGGCGGCGATCTGCTTGTTGGCCACCTCGAGCTCTCGCGCTTTGCGGACGTTGTCGGCCATCAGCTGGGCGTTGGTCAGCGCGATCGCGACCTGGTCGCCGATGGCCATCAGCAGTCGCTGGTCCTCCGGGGTGAAGCGGCCTGACTGAAAACGACTCTCCATGTAGAGCACGCCGGTGATCCGGTCCTGGGCATGGATCGGGATGCAGAGCACCGACTCGAGCTGCCCCTGGTGGACGCTGGCGAACTCGGAGAAGCGCGGATCGTTGTGCGCCGAGACGGTGATCACGGGCTCGCCGTGGGTCGCCACCTGCTCGGCGATCGAGCGGCTGTAGGCCTGGGAGGTATTGTCCGGGTCGAGGTTCCGGGAGATCTCGATCTTGAGCTTCTCGGGACAGGGGCCGAGCAGCAGGAAGCCGCGCTCGGCGCCGGTGAGCTCCACGGCGGTGTCCATCACCAGGCCGAGCAGGCGCTCGGGATCGAGCTCCGAGTTGACCCGCCGGTAGATCTCGAGCAGCCGGTAGAAGCGCTCCTGGACCGCCGAGACGATCGAGCTCGACGAGGCCGGCGCTGACGAGTGATAGGACGCTGGCGGCGACGAGGCTGGCGCGTGAGGGACGCCAGGCAGCGGCGGCGACGCCGGCGCGGAGTGGGAGGTCGCCGGCAGGGTCACGCCGAGCATCGACGGGCTCGGCGGAGCGGGTTGTCGGGTCTCGGCGATCGTCGGCGTCGACCGGGATCGCTGGCGCAGCGCGCGCCGCCACGGGTCCTGCCAGAACGCCGCCTGGACGTCGAGGGGCAGCCCGGCGGCCATCGCCCCCAGGATCGCCTCGCCCGCCACGGCGTGGCTCGCGCCCCTCGACAGCTCACCGCTGGCGTCGGCCAGCTCCATCGCCGCGGCGTGGCACTGCCAGAGCAGCTCGGGCGAGTCGAGCTGACGGGCCTTGACCAGCGCCTCCTGAAGCTCGGCGTCGGCCTGCTGGCGCGCTGCTGGCGAGCCGTTGCGGGACAGCGCGCGGGCGCGCAGCGCGGTGGCGCGGCAGTCGAGGTCGGCGAACCGCTCGAGCTCGACCTCCCGCGCGGCCTCCTCGAGGGCCTCGAGCGCGGGGCCGGCTTGGTCCTGCATCAGCTCGACCTCGGCTCGATCGAGCAGGGCGTCGGCCGTGTCGCGACGCAGGCCGAGATCGCGCCAGATCTGACAGGCCTCGGCGATGCCGCGTCGGCCCTCCTCCGGGTAGCCGCGGCGCACGGCCACCAGCGCCGCGAGCAAGGTGGCCAGCGCCTCGCCGCCCTTGCGCCCGAGTTTGCGCATCCCCTTGACCGCCGCCTCGAGGGTCACCCGAGCCTGCTCGTGCATGCCGAGCTTCTGCTCGAGGAAGCCGAGGTTGCAGCGAGCGGTGACCGCGTTTTGCTCGGCGCCCATCGCCTGGAACAGCCGCAGGCTCTGCTTCAGGTGGCCGAGGCAGGCGGCGTACTGGCCCCGACGCAGGTGGAAGACGGCGAGGTTGAAGCGGATCGCCGCGACGCGCTCGACGTCGCCGATCTGCCGCGCGCACTCGAGGGCCTCGCCGTAGCGGTCGGTGACCCGATCGTAGTCGAGCCAGCGAGCTGCCACCGCCGCCCAGCGGTTGAGGATGTTGGCTTCGGCCCGCCGGTCCCCGGCAGCCCGGGCGTCCTCCAGCGCTGCCGCGAAGGCCGCCGTGGCGTCGTCGTAGCGCTCGAGGTGGCCGAGGGCCCACGCCCTGCGACCGCGGAGCTCGGCGCGGGAGGCCGGGTTCGGCTGATCGCGCGCGGCCATCGACTCCTCGATCGACAGCGCCTCCTCGGTGGCCACTAGCACCCCTTCGTGATCGTCGAGGGAGGTCAGGGTGGCGACCCTGGCTGCGTGGGCGGCGAGGCGCTGGGCGGGCTCGAGCTTGCCGGTGAGCACCGTCGCCAGGGTCGTCAGCGCGCGGTCGGTGTCGCCTGCGGCGCGGTAGCCCTGGGCGAGGGCGATGCGGGAGCTGGCGAGCTCGGCGCCGCTGGCGCCATCGCAGGCAGCCTCGAGCTGTTGCTCGGCGTCCTTGTAGTCGCCGACGATCCGGTGCAGCTCGCCGAGGCGGTAGTGCAGGCGCCGCTGCTCGGCGGGGTCGTCGGAGAGGCTCACGGCCCGCAGGCAGAGCTCGATCGCCCGGCGGTGGGAGCCGAGGGCCATCAGCGTGGTCACCGCCCGGTCGAGCGAGTCGCGGGCCGCAGCCAGGTCGCCAGCGGCCAAGGCGTGACGGGTGCGCTCGACAAGATCGAAGCCCTCCTCATGACCGAGGCGGGCGGCGGCGAGGTGCAGCCGCCGCCGTTGCTGCTCCTCCACCGCGCTGTAGACGAAGTGAGCTGCCGGTGCCTGCCGGAAGGCCCAGGCGTTGGCCGGGGTTCGCACCAGCCAGGAGGTGGCCTCCAGGCTCTCG
>JAUVBO010000292.1 GCA_030591195.1 Pseudomonadota bacterium | reverse complement strand
GTCAGGGATCACCGCCTCGAAGACTGCCTGATACATCATGCGGATGTCCGGGTCGTCGTCGACCACTAACACCGGGCGGCCACCGGCCCTCCGCCGCTGGGCCTCGCGCCGGGCCAGGGACAGGGCCGAGAAGAACTCCTCGCAGTCGCCAAAGCGCGCCTCCGGATCGCGGGACATAGCGCGGGCGAGCAGTGGCTCGAGCTCGGCGGGGAGGTCCGGACGGAACCTCGACAACCCCAGCGGTTGCTGGGCCGCCAGCTCGGTGAGCATCGCCGAGAGGTCCTCGGTCTGGGATGGCTTGACGAACGGCTGGCGGCCGGTGAGCAGCTCGAAGGTCACCACCCCAAGGCTGAACAGGTCACTGCGCAATCGCTGGTGGGGTGGCAGCTCGGAACCGGCGACGACCTCGGGTGCGATGTAGGGCGGCGTACCCGCGAGCTCGGGGACCCCTTTGGCGATCGGCTGTGCGACGCCGAAGTCTACCAGGTAGACCCGGTACTCGGGACCGATGATGAGGTTCTCCGGCTTGACGTCGTAGTGCACCAGCCCCTGGCGGTGCACCTCGGCCAGGCCGCCGCAGACCTGCTTGAGGATGCCGAGGGCCACGTCCAGCGACACGCCGTCGCCACCCTCCTGCCGATCGATGAAGTCCCGCAGGTGCTCGCCAGTGATGAACTCCATGACGAAGAACGGGCAGCCGCCGTGCTCGCCAAAGCCATAGATCTGAGCGACGTTGGGGTGCCGAATCCGCGCCATCGAGGCCGCCTCTTGGCGGAAGTAGGTCCGGACCGCCTCGGGGGCCGCGGGGTTGATCACCTTGAGCGCGACGAGACGCTGCAGCGCCAGGTCTTCGCCCATGAAGACCATTCCCATCGATCCCTCTCCGGTGGCCTTGATCACGCGGAACTTGCCCTCGACGAGGCTTCCCGGGCGGAAGGCGGCGTCGATCGCCGCTTTGTTGATTTGCGCTGCCACGGCTGCTGCTGGCCGGACTAGGATTTGGCAGACCAAACGGTCTCCACCCCCTAGCGTGCCACCTCCCCTGCTCTGGGCGGCTCGATCTTCTCGATTCGAGCCACCAGGTGCTTGAACGCAGGCTGGCCGCTGACCGGGTCGAACGCCCGGTGCGCCGCGGCGTTGACCAGCCAGCGGTTGTCCCGCGGGTCGGCGGCGTCAGCCACCGACAGCGCCCACGGGCTAAACAGGTACCCGCGCGGGACGGCGTTGCGGGACGGCTTGATCCGCGAGCCGCTGCCCACCGCGGCGCGCCCCTCGAAGCTCCCCCGGCGGGTCACCACCCGCACCAGCTCGCCATCAGCGACGCCGAGCGCCCTGGCGTCGGCAGGGTGGAGCTCGACGTACTGCTCGTTGCACAGCTTGCGCGGCGTCGGGGCACGGATCGTCTTGGCCGAGTGGTAGTGCTCGTAGACCACGCCAAGGCCGAGCCAGTAGGGGAACTTGTCGGCCGGAACCTCCTTGAAGTGCTTGCCGCGCCACGCCGCGTCCGGTTGCTCGGGCGACAGCGCGAGGTCGCGAGCGCGGCCGAGCAACTCGAGCTGCTCACTGACCAGGAAGTCCTGGTCCACACCGGCCCGCCGCAGCTGGTCGAGCACCTCGCGCTGCTCGCCGACCGCCACCGGCTGCTGCTCGCAGAGCCGGAGGTGGAGCTTGCCATCGGTGGTGGGCCACGGCTTGCTCACCGACGGACCGAAGAGGCGACGGCCGGAGCCCCCCGCTCTGGCAGCGGCGTAGCTCGACATCGGCCACTGGACGCCGCGACGGGAGCGGATCTGCTCGTAGAGCCCGGTCTTGTCGCGACGCTCGACCTCGAGCATGCCCGTCAGGTCCGTCAGCGATCCGCGCGACGCGGCGACGATCTCGCGGAAGATCGGCTCCGGGTCGTAGAGACCATCCTCGCGTCGCTGGTAGGGGTAGATCTTCGCCGCGTCGAGCCCCAGGCCGGCAGCGATCCGCCGGCCGAGGCCGATCAGGATGTCGATGTCGGGGCGGGTCCCCGCCAGCGGGTTGGCGGTGCCCTCGCAGAGGTTGAACCGGCGCTCGGACTGGATGAAGGTCCCGCCGACCCACTCGCCCCAGCAGGCCGCAGGCAAGACCACGTCGGCGTAGAGGTTGTTCGGGGCGTGGCGGTAGATCTCGTTGACCACGGTGAAGGTGCGGGTCAGCGCCGGCCGGACCAGCCGCTCGGTGTCGGGCAGGTCGAGGTGGCTCGCGCCGATCAGGAACATCACCTTCTGCTCGCCCTTCAGCGCTCGCTCGAGCATCCCGATGATGAAGCCCGGGTTCTTCTGAGCCGCCACCTGGGCCAGCCGTGCGCGAGGCACGCGCCAGGCGTCGGCGATCCGGTCGCGCCAGGCCGCGTCGTCGAGTCGCCGGTGAAACGGCAGCAGCCCGGTCAGCCCACCCGTCAGGCGCTCGCCAGCCGCGTTCGGCTGGCCGGCCATCGTCAGCGGGCCGCAGCCCTCACGACCGACGTTGCCGGTGAGCGCCAGCAGGTTGATCAGGCTCACGGCGTTGTGGTGTCCGTGCAGCGCCTGGTTCAGACCCGAGCCCCAGAAACAGAGCACGCCTCCCGTGCCACGCTTGCGGCCGGCCACCGACGCGGCGGCCCACCCGGCGGCGACCTTCCGCACGGCCTTCGGATCGACGCCGGTGACCGCCTGGACCTCTTCGGGGGCGTAGCGGGCCTTGCAGCCCTCGAGGTAGGACTGCCAGCCCACCGCGTCCCTGGCCAGCGCCTCCCGGTCGACCGCTTCGCGGTGCTCGCTGGCGATCACGTGGGCGATGGCGTTGCAGAGCGCGATGTCGCCGCCGACGGTTTGCAGGTGAAACGAAGACGCCCGGCTCACCTGCTCGAGGGCGGTGACCGTCCCCGTGCGACGGGGATCGACGACCAGGGTCGGCAGCTTGGCCGTCGCCTTGCGATCGGCGATGCGCCAGAAGAGAACCGGGTGCGCGCTGCGCGGGTTGTGTCCCCAGTGCACGACCATGTCGGCCTGCTCGATGTCGTCGTAGGTCGCCTGGGGCCCGTCGAGCCCCATGGTCTCGAGGTAGGCCGCCGCCGCCGCGGTGTTGAACATCCGGGCGTTGCCCTCGACGGCTCCCGAGCCGATCACGCCCTTCATCAACAACGACTGGAGCCACTGGGCCTCCACCGGCAGCTGCCCCGAGCCGTAGAGGCCAACCGCGCCACCGCCGTGCTGCTTGACCACCGCGGCGACCTTCTCGGCCACGAGTTTCTCGGCCTCGTCCCAGCTCGCCTCGCGGAACAGGTCGGCGTCGAAGCGTCCCTTGGTGCGGCTCGGCCGGGCCGCCAGCGGGTCGGTGAGGTCCTTGCGGATCAGCGGCGTGGTCAGCCGATCGACGTAGAGCGGCTTGGCAGCGGTGAGCCCCTTGACGCACTGCAGGCCGCGATTGGTCGGATGGCGGGCATCGGGCTTGACTCCGACCACCCTCCCCTTGTCGGTCTGCAGCAGTGTGCCGCAGCCCACGCCACAGTAGGGGCACTGGGTGGCGATGTTGGTCTTGACCTCGGTCGCTTCGTTGGGCACCGCCGAACCCTGGGCCCACGGCTTGACCGCCGCCGAGGGCGCTGGCTTCTCGGGGACGGGAGAGTCGGGGCGCCGCGGCCGGCAGCCCCGGCAACCGACCGTGCCAGCAGCCGCCGTGACGCCGGCGACCTTGATGAAGGATCTTCGCCGCATGAAGAGCCCGGATGGAACGTCGCCGGTAGCGGAGGGCTGCAGCGTCTCGAGCGGCCCGCCGCCAACCTCGGCGTCGCGCGAGGAGCGCCAGCCGGGGGGTCGTCCGGGGGCTCGCTGGCGATCTGGTGGTCCGTCCGGCATGGTGGCTATCTTGGTAAAACCCGTTGATGCTCGGTAGGATACCATGTCACGGTTGGGTCAAACCGATCAAGACGAAGCTGGACCAAACTAGACCCTTTTCGCCAGATGATGCGAGTCGACGAAGTCAGCTGCTACGCGGGTTATCGGGGCGAAGAGACGCCCCGGCGGTTCGTCGTCAGCGGCCGGAGCGTGGAGGTCATCGAGGTGCTCGACCGCTGGCTCGGCCCTGATCACCGCTACTTCAAGCTCCGCGGTGACGACGGAGCGACGTATATCCTGCGTCACGACGAGCATCGAGGCCACGGGGACCGCTGGGAGCTGACGCTGTTCGAGCGCCCCACGGTGGACGTGGAGGCCACGCCGCCGTGGCGGCCACTCCCCAGACACAAGGCATGACAGTGACAGGGTGTGACGCCGCGGACACAACGTCGGTGTGAACGGAATCACCATCCCCTGCCGGTTTCCGGTGAGATCCTGCCAAATATGTCGTGGTTCAACCATCGGACGCTGATCCGGCCAGCGGATCCTCAACCGTCGAAAAACCTTGATTTACCCGTGGCCGCAGGCGGTCTTTCCGTTGATATTTGCGGGCAGCGAAGGTCGGCAGCGGGGGTCGGCATCATTGTTGCTTTGCCGCCGGGCAACCAGGGACGGAGGGTCCATATGAAACGCGCGAATAATACACTGGCTGGCCGTAGATATCTCGTCCGTTCGCTGCTCGTCGCCACAGCTGCGCTCGTGGTTGGCGCCTGTGGTGGACCGAGCGTCGACGAGGTCCGCGCCAAGACGTCGGCGATGATCAAGCCCCTGCTCACCGACGCGGCCAAAGTGGCCGAGCAGGCCTCGAAGCACAAGGTGCTCGAGATGTTGTTCTCCGGGCCCCTCGACGAGCTGCTCTCCGGCTTCAGCGACGACGACGTGGCGGTTGGTAGCGGCGAGCGGGTCGCCCCACCCGACACCCAATACCCCCAGGACCCACAGGATCCGATGCCGGTGCCCGAGCCGCGCTACGTCGAGGAGAACAATGAGATCGACATCGACGAGGCGATCGAAAAGATCGACGAGTACCTCGCCAAGTACATCTTCAACGAGGCCAACGTCGAGTCCTCCAGCGGTGGCACCACCACCTTCCTGATCCGGGGCGAGGCGATCTGCGACGACGCCGTACCGGTGACCCGGAGCGGCGGTGGCAGCGTGGCTGTGCCCAGGACCACCGAGGGCGACGTCGCCGAGGCCCAGCGCGCGCTGCGAGCGCCCGAGGACGGAGACATGGCGCCCGAGGAGCCCCGCGGAGACTCGAGCGAGTGCATCGAGCAGATCAACCGCATCGGCCTGCGCGTCGACGCGAGCATGACCGATGATGGCATCGACCTCGCTATCCGCGTCGGATCGGCGGACGGGGCGGTGGCCGTGATCGAGCTCCGTCCCGGCCGGGTCACGGTCAAGACCTACCTGCCGGCGGTGGCCCAGGCTGCCTCCGACATCGCAGTTGCCGTCGGCGAGGCGCTGCCCAAAGAATTCCCGACGACGATGAAGGGCGCCCTGGCGCTGACGCTGAAGAAGGAGAGCGACGGTCG
>JAUVBO010000618.1 GCA_030591195.1 Pseudomonadota bacterium | reverse complement strand
GAGAAGAAGATCGACACCACCGACTGCCGGATCCTCTACGACACCACCTTGACCAAGCTGCTCGACCAGACCCAGAAGCGGATCGAGATCCCGGTCCCAACCGCCGAGCTGATGCTGCGCCCCTCCCAGGGCTGCGACACCGCCCAAGAGCAGACCTCGTTCAACGTCCACGTCTTCACCGACCAGAGCCAGACCGAGGAGTTCAGCTCGGCGGGCTCGGTGACCTACACCGTCGACTCCGATCCTCCCGACCTGCCCGTGGCCAGCGACCAGGAGCCCCAGGCCGGCGAGGAGCTGGTCGAGATCTCGTTTTCCAAGCCCGACAGTGGCGAGCAGAACCTCAAGTATCAGATCCTCTGCCAGCGGGTCAGTGATCCCGAGGCCAACCCCCGCAGCGGCGGCCCCGATGGCGCCGCCTACGACGTATCGGCGACGGCGGAGAACTGCACCGCCAGCACCAGCGGCGGCACTATCACCTTCGCCGATACCGACGGCGGCAGCGCCGACGGCGGCAGCGACGGAGCAGTCGGGTCGGACGGGGCTGTCGGGTCGGACGGCGCTGTCGGGTCGGACGGGGCCGTCGGGGCCGATGGGGCGGGCAGCGTCGACAGCGGCTTCGTCGCCACCGGCGGCATCGCCAGCCTCGACCCGCGCTTCATCTGCTCGGGCCGGCTGAGCAGCGACGGCAAGGTGCAGATCTCTGGCCTCGACAACGGCGTCGAGTACCGCTTCTTCGCCATCTCCATCGACGCCACCCGCAACCCGAGCGCGCTGGTCGACCTCGGCACCGCGACCCCTCGCCGCGACGAGGATCTCTGGGAACGCTACAGGCGCTCTGGCGGGAGCGCCCGAGGGTGTAGCGTCAGCGAGGTCCGCGACACCTCGCTGCTCCCGTTCGGCGGCCTGCTGCTCGGGCTCTGGCTGGGTCGCCGCCGGTGGCGCCGCGCGCGCGGGCTCGGCTGCCTCGCCCTGGTCGGCTTGCTCGCCGCGGCCTCCACGGCACGGGCCGACGTGATCGTCGATACGAGCCAGTATCGCTCACCCCAGAACTTCGCCGCCGAGGTCAAGCTCGGCCCGTACGCGCCGAACATCGACAGCGAGTTCGCCACCAAGCCCGGACCGTTCGAGCACCTCTTCGGTGACGGCGAGGCGTTGATGATCCAGGGCGAGCTCGACTGGCAAATCTGGCGCGGGTTCGGCAGCATCGGCGTCGGCCTCGCCGGCGGCTACTATCACAACTCCGCCAGCGCGATGGTCGACAACAGCACCGACGGCGGGCCATCGACCAGCGACGAGGCCTCGGCGGGCGAGACCGCGATCAACCTGGTGCCGATCTCGCTGCTGGCGGTCTATCGCTTCGACGTCCTCGCCGAGCGCTGGTCGATCCCCCTGGTGCCGTTCATCAAGTTCGGCCTGAGCTACACCATCTGGTGGATCGAAAAAGGCACCGGCGACCTGGCCACGGTGGATGGTGACGAGGCGATCGGCGGCAGCTTCGGGCTGCAGCTCAGCGGCGGCGTCGCCCTGCTGCTCGACGTCTTCGAGCCGACGGCAGCGAAGACCCTCGACTCGGACATCGGCATCAACCACACCTACGCCTTCTTCGAGCTGGTCTACCACCAGGCCGACGGCCTCGGATCCGAGGACAAGCTCGACGTCGGTGACACCACCTGGCAGGCCGGCCTGGCCTTCGAGTTCTGACCCGGTCCGGTGCTACGAAACCTCCGGCTCACCGTGGCCTACGACGGCGGCGCCTACTCCGGCTGGCAGGTCCAGCCCGCGACGCTCACTGTCCAGGGCGCGATCGAGGGCGTGCTCGAGCGGATGACCCAGCGCCCCTGCCGCCTGCGAGCGGCAGGGCGCACCGACGCCGGTGTCCACGCCGCCGGGCAGCTGGCCTGCTTCCAGACCGAGTCGACGCTCAGCGCCTACCGCTTCCTGCGTGGCCTCAACGGGCTGCTGCCCGACGACATCATCATCCGCGAGGTGGTCGAGGTCGCGGCGGGCTTTGACCCCCGTCGACACAACCAGGGCAAGCACTACCGCTACGTGCTCTGGCACGCGCCGATGATCCCACCGGACGTCCGCCATCGGGCCTATCACCGACCCGGGCCACTCGACCTGGCGCGGATGGCAGCCGCCGCCGAGCGGCTGGTGGGGACCCACGACTTCGCCGCCTTCCGCTCGGCCAGCTGCGAGCGGGAGACCACCGTTCGCACCCTCTATCGCTGCACGGTCAACGACCGGCGGCCGGAGGTGTGGATCGACGTCGAGGGCACCGCGTTCCTCAAGAACATGGTGCGGATCATCGCCGGAACCCTGCTCGGCATCGGCTCGGGCAAGCTCCCGGTGGCGCGGGTCGACGAGCTGCTCGCCGCGGGTGATCGCAGCCGAGGCGGCGTCACCGCCCCGGCCCACGCCCTGTGCATGATGCGCGTGTTTCTCTAGTCTGAGCTTGATGCTGCCGCTTCGCCCCCTCGCCCGCGACCTGAGCCTGCTCCTCTGCGGAGCGGTGGGCGCGTTCCTGATCAGCACCTGGCTCGCGGCCCGGGTGGCCGTGCCCCTCGCCACCGCGATGGGCGGTAGCTCGGCGGTGGCGCGGGTGGTGGCGGGCGCACTGGCGCTCGACCTGACCAAGGCGCCGGGGCTGCTCGCCGCCGCCTGGCTGCTCGGCGCGACGCTGACCCTGCGCCCGACCTGGACCGCGGCCCTGCTGGTGGCCCTGGGCTACGGGCTGGACCTGGCGGTCGCCGCGCTACTGCAACAGCTCCCGTGGCTTTGGACCAACCCCTCGATCTTGCTCAGCCGCGCTGCCGTGGCGCTGCTGCTGGTCTGGCTGGTCCGGTTGGTCGTCGTCAGGCGACGTTTGCCGCCAAGCGGGCACGATCCGGGGAGTTAGGATAGACTGGCCGCGCGCTCTGGGCCGAGGACCGGTGAGGCTGTCGCGATGAACCTGCGTAAGACGTTCTTCATCCTGCCCAACCTGTTTACCCTGGCCAACATCTTCTGTGGCTTCTTCGCGCTGGTGCTCTGCACCGCCTCGACCAACGTCGAGCAGCTCTACCAGGCAGCCCTCGCGATCTGCTTCGGCTTCTTCTTCGACGTCTTTGACGGCCGCGTCGCCCGGCTGACCAAGACCCAGACCGACCTCGGCGTGCAGCTGGACTCGCTCGCCGACGTGATCACCTTCGGCGCCGCGCCAGCGATGCTCGTCTACAAGTGGGGACTGACCCAGTTCGGCCTGTGGGGCATCTTCATCGCCTTCCTGTTCCTCGGCGCCGGCGCCCTGCGGCTGGCGCGGTTCAACGTGATCGAGGCGCGGGAGAAGCGCGCCAGAGAGGAGCGCGAGCGGGCCATCGCGGCCGGCGAGCGCCCCGAGCCCGAGGCGACCGACGGCAAGCCGACCGCCTACTTCATCGGCCTGTCGATCCCGGCCGCCGCGTCGCTGATCGTCGCGCTGGTGGTGGTCCACCACAACGTTGGCGGCCAGTACGTCGTCTACGGCCAGAGCGCGATCGCCGCGCTGGTGCTGATCCTCTCCTACCTGATGATCAGCCGCGTCCGCTTCCGCTCGTTCAAGGACCTGCGACCGACCCGGCGCACCCTCGGTGTGATCTTCCTGCTGGTGCTCGCCAGCTATGTCATCACCACCCGGCTCCAGACCTCGTTCATCTTCCTCTTCCTGATCTCGACCTACCTCGCCCTCGGCCTGGCCGAAGAGGTGTTCCGCTACGCCG
>JAUVBO010000142.1 GCA_030591195.1 Pseudomonadota bacterium | reverse complement strand
CGCCTGCTGCCTCGGCGCCTTCTGAGCGGGGGATGATCGCCGGCCTACGGGCGGCACTCACCCGAGCTGAGGTCGGTCAGTGCCTGGGCAGCGGGGAGAAGCCTCCGGCGGCGTGACACTGGGCGCAGTTGGTGCGCGCGGGGTGAGCCGTGCGCAGCCCCTTCGGCCCACCGACGCCGTGGCAGGCGCTGCAGCGCTGGCGCATCCAGGTCGGGTGGGGGACCGCCGGTGGTGCGCCCTGCCAGGCCCGCGCTCCCTTGCCCGCCGGACCGCCGCCGATGAAGGCGTTGTCGACGACGAAGGCTGGCGCCGTCGGCTTGTCGACCTCGGGCACCGGGGCATGACACTGGGTACAGCTCACCAGCAGCGCGTGGCTCATCGCCGGTGCGATACGCCCCTCGAGCACCAGGCCGTGGCGGTGGCAGTCGAGGCAGACCGTCACGCCCTTCTCGTCGATCGGGTGGGGCACGGTGGGCGGTGCGCCGGCGAAGGCCCGCCGCTTGGTCCGCTGGGCGAGGGCCTGGGCCCGATCCGCCTCGGTCTGCTCCACCTTGTCAGTCAGCCTCGGCAGCCCGGCGCGCAGCGTCGCGAGGTTGCTGGTCACCTCGCTGTTCGCACCGTAGAGCCGCTGGCGCAGCTTGAGGTAGGGCTGGCTCGGCACCGCCGGCTCGCGCTTGCCGTCCCTGACCGACGCCGCCGCCACCCCGGGCGCGATCTCGGGCCCGGCCGCCGGGCGGATGCCGATGACGAAGCCCACCAGGCTGACGCCGACCACGACTGCCAGGCCGATGTTCAGACTCCGGCCGACGCTCGCTCGATGCGAATCCATCGCGGGTCCCCCTCTCGTCTCAGCCGACTCGCGCCAGGCGCGCCGCGCATTTCTTGTAGTCCGACTGCTTCGAGAACGGGTCGTAGGCCTCGAGGGTCAGGTGGTTGACCAGCAGCGTCTCGTCGAAGAACGGGATGAAGAGCGAGCCCGGAGGCGGCGAGCCGCGGAAGTCGATCCGCGCCACCAGGTCGAGCTTGCCGCGCCGGGTCTCGATCCGAACCTTCTCGCCGTCACGCACGCCGAGCCGCTTCGCGTCCTCGCGGTTGACCTCGACGTAGGACCGGGGCATCGCCCGCCGTAGCTGGGGCACGCGCATCGTCATCGTGCCGGTGTGCCAGTGCTCGAGCACCCGGCCGGTGCAGAGCCAGAAGGGGTACTTCGCGTCGGGGGACTCGGGCGGCGGCTCGTAGGGTCGGAACCAGATCTGCGCCCGGTCGTCCTTGGTCGTCGAGTGGTAGAACTGAAAGCGTGCCCCCTTCTTCACGTAGGGGTCGTCGAACTCGGAGAAGCGGAAGCGGGTCTCGCGCCAGCTGCCGTCCTTGCGCTGGACCACCGGCCAGCGCATCCCGCGCGCCTTGACGTACTCGTCGTAGGGCGCGAGGTCCTTGTGCTTCAGCCTGGTGAAGGCCCGGTACTCCTCGAACAGGTGCCGGTCGACGTTGGCTCGGTAGTAGCTGTCGAAGCGCCAGATCGGCACCTCGCGGCCCTTGTCGTCCTTGACCGTGAAGAGGAACTTGCCGTCCTTGTCACGCATCCCGGCGAAGCCGAGGTCGTACAGCTTGCGCGCCACGGCGATCGTCTGCCAGCAGTCGTCGCGCGCCTCGCCGGGCGGCTTGACCAGCCGGAACCACTGCTGGGTCCGACGCTCGGAGTTGCCGAAGACGCCGTTCTTCTCGACCCACATCGCCGACGGCAACACCAGATCCGCGATGCGGGTGGTGGCGGTCGGGTACGGGTCGGAGACGATGAGAAACTTGTCCTCGCGCCCCTTTTTCTGCTTGGCGTAGATCAGCTCCGAGAGGTTGGGCAGGGTCTGGGCCGGATTGGTCACCTGAACCCAGATCGTGTCGATCTTGCCGCCCTCCTTGGTCGGGGTGCAGAAGCTCTTCCACATCTTGATCGTGTGGAAGCCCGGCTTGCCGTTGATCCGCCCGGCGGGCAGGTTCCAGAGCTTCTCGGCGGACGCGCGGTGCTTGGCCTTGGCCACCAGGCGACCACCGGGCAGCGCATGGGACAGCGTGCCCACCTCGCGCACCGTGCCGCAGGCGCTCGGCTGACCGGTGAGGCTGGTCGGCGCATCGCCCGGCTTGCCGAAGTGGCCGCTGAGCAGGTGGATCCCGTGCACCAGCGTGTTGATCGCCGTGCCCCGGGTGTGCTGGTTCATACCCATGCACCAGAGCGAGGTGATCTTCAGCTTCGGGTTGCCGAAGAGCTTGCCGAGCAGGCGGATCTTCGCCGCCGGCACGCCCGAGATCTTCTCGACGTGCTCGGGAGTGTAGGGCTCGAGGGACTTCTTGTACTCTTCGAAGGAGATCGCCTTGCCCTTGAGCGCCGGTGGGGTGCTGTCCGCGCGGAAGTTGCAGTGATTGGCGACGAAGTCCTTGTCGTAGGTGCCGCTGTTGACCAGCAAGTGGGCGATGCCGTTGGCGATCGCCAGGTCGGTGTGGGGCTTGAACTCGAGGTAGTGCTCGCAGTGCGACGTGGTGCGCGTGCGGCGGGTGCCGAGGTCGATCAGCATCACCTTCTGGCCGCGCGAGCGACGATCGATCACCCGCGAGAAGAGCACCGGGTGCATCTCGGCCGGGTTGTTGCCCCACATGATCAACACGTCACAGGCGTCGAGGTCCTGGTAGCAACCGGCCGGCTCGTCGACGCCGTAGGTGGCGATGAACCCGGTCACCGCCGAGGCCATGCAGAGCCGAGCGTTCGGATCGATGTGGTTGTTGCTCAGGCCGCCCTTCATCAGCTTCTGGGAGGCGTATCCCTCGGGGATCGTCCACTGACCGCTGCCGTAGAAGGCGAAACGATCGGGGTGAGCCTTGATCCGCTCGGCGATGATCGTCAGCGCCTTGTCCCACGAGATCGGTACGTAGCGATCGCCCTGCCGCAGCAGCGGACGGGTCAGCCGGTCCTTGCCGTAGATCGCCAGCCCGACGTGGTAGCCCTTGACGCAGAGCAGGCCCTTGTTGACGTCGGCCTTCGGATCGCCCGCGATGCTGACCACCTTGCCGCCCTTGACGCCGACCAGCACGTGGCAGCCGGTGCCGCAGAAGCGACACGGCGCCTTGTGCCAGCTAACGCCCCGGGCGTCGGTCTGGCCGTGGTCAGGCGACGCCGACGCAGCGGCGGCGCCCAGCGGTCCCGACGCTGCCGCAGCGGCCGCGGCCATCGCCGAGGCCTTGATGAACTCCCTCCGGTCTAGCTTGCTCATTCGCCAGGCTCCCCGTTGGCACCCGAGATCGGTTCATCGGAGTACCCGGCGCGACCGGTGTCGTCGACGCCATCGGATTCGTCATAGTGCACGTAGGCGAGATCGACGTGGGCGACGCCGCTCAGCTCGGCGACCCGACGCCACCGCGCGAGGTACTCGGCCTTGCCCTCGGACTCGAGCACCGCCGGCACCCGCGCCGCCTCGGCCACCACCTCCTGATCCTCCGCCGCCGGCCAGCCAACGGTGATGCCCGGCTCGTCGGCAAGCCGCGCGAGGGTCGCCGCGCGCTGCGGCGCGTCGCCTTCGAGCGTTATCACCAAGCCGCAGATCGCCATCGGACCGACCACTGCCTCCTCTGCTACTGCAGCACAATGTTCCAGATGGCCGCCGACAAATCAAGATAAAGTTGTCGTTTTATCTGGAAATAGCTCAAGAACCACGCTACAAGGAGGGAGTAACGCTGGAGAAGATCCAGGGGTGGTGATGCGACAGCCAATAAAAACATATTGGATTCCATCGGTTGCTCTGGTCGTCGGCCTGGCTTGCGGCGATCGGCAGGCAGACCAGAGCGATCCTCGTGGCTGGTCGGCGATGCCCTACAAATCGAAAAGGGGGGTCACCAAGACGCGCTTTTCGAGCCGGGTGCACATGCCGTACACGCAGCTCGGCATGAACACCGGCCGACGGGATCCGATCAGCGGCCTGCCAGTGCGGGTGCGCTGCGCCACCTGCCACCGGCTCATCCAGCCGAAGAAGAGCAACGAGCACGCGACGCACCTCGAGGCGTTCCATCGAGGGATCAAGCTCGTCCACGGCGACCAAACCTGCGGCTCTTGCCACCAGCCCCCCCGCTTCGAACGCTTCCACCTCTCCAGCGGCCGCACCGTCGCCTACGGCCGAGTGATGGAGCTCTGCGGCCAGTGCCACAGCAGCCAGAAGCGCGACTTCGAGCGCGGCATCCACGGCGGGATGACCGGCTACTGGGACCTCGACCGTGGTCCCCGCGACCGCAATCACTGTCTCGACTGTCACAACCCTCACCGGCCGGCGATCCCCGCGGTGGTCCCAGCGCCGCGAGCGCGGTACCGGCGACTCGCCGGGGACAACGTCGCGCTCGAGGGAGAAAAACATTGAGCAAGGCACAAGACAGTGACCGCGACCTCAGCCAGGACAGTGGTCGCGGCTTCAGCCGCCGCACGCTGTTCAAGCTCGGCGGGGCCGGCGTCGGCGTCGCGGCCTTCGTCAAGGCGCTGGAGCCGCTATCGGCCTTCTCCCGCGAGGTCAGCAAGGAGGAGCTGCTCCAGAACCACTACCGGGAGCTGACCGACGAGCAGAAGAAGAAGATCTTCGCTCGCCTCGAGGCCGAGACGCTGCGTGACTACCAGGCCAAGGTGCGGATCGGCGATCCCCAACCGGCGAGTAATACCCGCTTCGCCTACGCGCTGAACCTGACCAATTGCCTCGGCTGCCGCCAGTGCGCCGAGGCCTGCCACCGGGAAAACAACCACGACCGGCGCAGCCACAACAGCTACATCCGCGTCTTCGAGATGAGCCAGGGCAGCATGGACCTCGCCAAGGGCACCGCTGAATACAGCCACCCGGTGCCACGCGAGGACAAGTTCTACATGCCGGTGCAGTGCCACCACTGCGAGAAGCCCCCCTGCGTCAACGTCTGCCCGGTACGGGCCACCTGGAAGGAGCCCGACGGGCTGGTGGTCATCGACTACAACTGGTGCATCGGCTGCCGCTACTGCGAGGCAGCCTGCCCCTACCACGCGCGGCGGTTCAACTGGTGGAAGCCCGAGATCCCCGCCGATGAGGTCACCGCCGAGCAGGGCTACCTCTCGAACCGCGTCCGCCCCAAGAGCGTGATGGAGAAGTGCACCTTCTGCCTGCACCGCACGCGCGAGGGGCGGCTGCCAGCCTGCCTCGAGGCCTGCCCCGCCGGGGCGCGAGTCTTTGGCAACCTGGCCGACCCCAAGTCGGAGATCCGCTATCTGCTGGCGAAGAAGCGGGTCTATGTGCTCAAGGAAGACCAGGGCACGGTACCGCGGTTCTTCTACTTCTTCGCCCAGTGATGGCAGTGGAGGCCACACCGATGAGCGACAGCGACGGCAGCGGGCGATACCCCTACCTGCGGTTCCTCTGGCGCGCCTGCGTGCTCGCCACCGATGGAAGCTTCGCCTTCTACGCCTGGATGTTCGCGCTGACCGCCGTGGCGCTGGTCGGCGCCAACGCCTGGGCCCAGCAGGTGTCGGGCGGGATGCAGCTGACCAACATGACCGACCACGTCTCGTGGGGTCTGTACATCGCCAACTTCACCTTCCTCGTCGGTGTCGCCGCCGGGGGCGTAATGATGGTCATCCCCGCCTACCTCTACCACGACCGCGAAATGCACGACGTGGTGATCTTCGGCGAGCTGCTGGCGGTCGCGGCGATCGTGATGGCGATGTGCTTCGTCCTGGTCGACCTCGGCCGGCCCGACCGGTTCTGGCACCTGGTACCGGGCATCGGCCAGTTCAACTGGCCGCTGTCGATGCTCGCCTGGGATGTGGTCGTGCTCAACGGCTACCTGCTGCTCAACCTGCACATCTGCGGCTACCTGCTCTACACCCGCTTCCGCGGGCGCGAGCCGCGCCGCCGCTGGTACGTGCCGTTCGTCTTCGTCTCGATCGTCTGGGCGATCTCGATCCACACCGTCACCGCCTTCCTCTTCAGCGGCCTCGGCGGCCGACCGCTGTGGAACTCGGCGCTGCTCGCGCCGCGCTTCCTCGTCTCGGCCTTCATCGCCGGGCCAGCGTTCCTGATCGTCGCCCTGAGCCTGCTGCGCCGGCTGACCGAGTACAAGGTCGCCGACCGGCCGCTGCAGACGCTGGCCTCGATCCTCCGGATCACGGTGCTGGTCAACCTCTTCATGCTGATCAGCGAGCTGTTCACCGAGTTCTACACCGGCAGCGGCCACACGGCCTCGGCGAGCTATCTCTTCTTCGGCCTCCACGGCCACGGCAGGCTCGTGCCCTGGATCTGGACCGCCATCGCGCTCAACGCCACCTCCGGCGTGATGCTCTTCGCCCCCCGGCTCCTCGAGCGCCGCGCCCTGCTGATCGCCGCCTGCGTGATGAGCTTCATCGGAGTTTGGATCGAGAAGGGCATGGGGCTGGTGGTGCCGGGCTTCATCCCCAGCGCGCTGCACGAGATCGTCGAGTACTTGCCGAGCACCATCGAGTGGAAGGTCACCGCCGGGATCTGGGCCTTGGGCCTGATGATCTACACCGTGGCGATCAAGATCGCCGTGCCGGTGCTCAGCGGCCGCCACGCCCTCGCCCGGGCACCAGACCAGGCTCGCTGATGCTCAGCAAGTCCCTCGAGTCGGCGCTCGCCTCGATGACCCTCCTGGCCGAGGTCTACGACGGCGGCACGAAGACCCTCACCGCCGACGAGATCGCGTCGCGCCGGCAGCTCAACCGGCCGTTCGTCGCCAAGCTGCTGACGAGCCTCGGCGCGGCCGGGCTCGTCACCAGCAAGCCCGGCCGCACGGGGGGGTTTTCCCACGCCCTCCCGCCGTCCCAGATCCCCCTGCTGGCCCTCGG